>CAZONY010000107.1:0-6159 GCA_964581215.1 uncultured Chitinophagaceae bacterium
GCGATGGAGGAGAGCGGGGGGGAGGCAGGGGAACGTGCCATGGAACCTCGCAGCAAGCGTGACGGCATGCCTGCCACGAAGCGGACCGCCGCCCGCACCACGTGCGAGTTCGTCGGCCTTGGCCTCTCCTGTCAGCCGATTCTACGAGCGGTGTCAAACCCGGCCTTGAAGGCTCCGTCTCAGCCGCCGAGTTTTCCGCCAAACGCCCGCCCAAGCGACCGATGGGCCTCGCCGATGGCCCGCGACAGCTCCCGAAGGGACTCCTTTTCCGCCCCATCTTCGATCGCGTCCTCGAGTTCCTCGAGCCGGCCCTCGTACATGCGTACTTTCGCGAGGGCGTCGTCGCTCACGCGGCCTTGCCGAAGGTAGCGGCCGACGAGCAACCGGCGGGACCAATTCTCGGCGACCGGAATCCACTGCATCGCCCGTTCCGTGTCACCCGTCATCGCCGAGTGCACAACCTCGATGTTGGCATCGGCCAGTTCCGGCAACACTTCCGCGGACGGCGGATAGTAGGCATAGCAACCGACGATGCTCAACGCGATGATCGCGGCAAGACCGATGACCGCCAGCACGGGCCCCGGGATGACGATGTCCCAGCGACCGGCATGCCGGCCCTTGGTATGGGGACGCACCAGCCAGGCCTCCACTCGCCGCTGCGGATCGATCACCCGCAGCGCCACGCCAAAAGCGGCCAGGCAGGCCAACGCCCCGGCACCGAACCATTCGTGCGGCATTGTCTCCTGGCTCACGGAGCGGCCGATCTCGGCAAGGTAGCCGCCGCTTGGCACCTGCCCGGGATGGAAAGGGGCGCAGTAGCGGTCAAAGGCATGGGTGTGTCCAAGGGGCTGGACTTCTTTGGGGTAGAGCGGCCGCTCGATCCCGTAGGAAATGAAGAGCACGGCAAGGAAGATGATTCCGAACCAGACGACCAACTTCCGCCATCCGTAGTTGAGCAGCATCCAGGCAATCAGCCCCAGGTTCATGCCGGCCCCCAGCGTAAGCAGGATGAAGGCCGCGCCGATCGAGTTGCCGTGCTGAAACATCGACCCCAGCTGCGCCATCACGATCATCGGCGTGGCATAGGCTGGCGTCGCGATCGCCGTCATGAGGAGTGGCGACCACGGGTTCCTGTGCTCCATGGTCGTCTGCAAGGAACCGGCCGGAAGGATCACCGCTAGCAGGCCCACCCCGAGGATTCCGATGCCGATGAGCCCGGCCGTACCGCTGACCGCCTCGCGCGCCATGGCCACCAGAATCGACACCATCCTCCGGATACCCTGCGGCGGGGCTGGAGGCTCCGGAAGATCCACCTCCGTGCCAGGAAACAGCCGGTCAAAAATCCCGCCCGAAACCATCACCACGACCAGCGAACATGCTGCGAAGGCCATGATCGTGACCGGCTTGGAGAGCGTGAGGCCGTAGAGCAGCGAGAGCGGATCGAAGAGCGGGCTCGAAAGCGCGAAAGCAAAGATCGCGCCCACGGCGATGCCGCTCGCCCGAAGCTGCCGACAGATCGGAATGACCCCGAGCGAGCAGCCCGGCAGCAGCATCCCGATCAGCCAGGACTGGGCCAGAGAGACGACTGAATTCGACCCGAAGAGCTTTCGCGTGGCCGCATGGCCCATCAGGCGGCTGAAGAGACCCGTGATGCACAGGCCCGTGAAGATGAAAGGAGCGCCTTGCAGGAAAGCCTGCAGCATCCGCAACACCGCACCGCACAATACGTCCATCACGGCACCTCCACGCTTGCAATCAGACCATCGATCACACCCGCAGCCTCGTGACTGTCGAGCCCCAGCCGGACACCAAGCACGGGCCCGGCCACCTGCTGCACGTCGTCGGGAGTGACGAACCGGCGACCACTCAGCCAGGCTCGTGCCTGGGCCGTCCTCTGCCAGATCAGTAGGCCGCGTGGGCTCACCCCCAGGGGAATCTCTCGATGCGACCGCGACGCCGTGGCCAGGCGAACCAGGTATTCCTGAACACCAACCGCGACCGGGGTGGCCCCGACGGCCGACTGGATTTCCTGCAACTGATCCATCCCGAGAGCCTCCACCGCCGCCCCACCGCCGCGGACCGATTCCCCGATCGCGGCCCCCAGCATGTCCCGTTCATCTCGAGGCGCCGGATAACCGACTTCCAGCTTCATCGCGAAGCGATCAAGCTGGGCCTCGGGAAGTGGATAGGTTCCGTGCTGCTCGTGGGGATTCTGCGTGGCGATCACGAAGAACGTGTCGGCGAGTTCGAACCGCTCGGCATCGACCGTCACCTGCCGCTCCGCCATGGCCTCGAGCAAGGCGCTTTGCGTCCTGGGGGTGGCCCGGTTGATTTCGTCGGCCAGCAGGATGTCGGCGAAGACGGGACCCCGACGAAAATCGAACTCCCTCGTCTTCTGATCGAAGACGTTGAAGCCTGTAATGTCGCTGGGAAGCAGATCGGGCGTGCACTGCACCCGCGAAAAGTGCCCCCCGAGTGATGTCGCCAGGGCCTTGGCGAGCGTAGTCTTGCCGAGACCCGGACGGTCCTCGAGAAGCAGGTGGCCCCGGGCGAGTAGACAGACGAGCACCTGCTCGACCACCGGTTCCTTGCCTTTGAGCGCGTCGTTGAGGTGCTGGCGCACTCGCTCGATGCAATCGAGCAGGGTCTGCTGACGATCCGCGATGATGGTCATGCCGATGGTCTCCGAGCGGCGGCGAGATTGCGCCACGACCAGACCGCCGGAGCGGCCCTTACGGGCGACAGGGAAATTCGTTCGGCATCAGCCGGAGCGTAGAAAGCGGCGTCGGCCGCCTCAATGAACGCGAGGGCGACCGAGGGAGCCGCGGCCCCGGGCACCGCCGCCGCGATGCGCTCGTAGAGCACGGAGAGCCAGCGGGCCCGCGTGAAATGCGGCGGACGGGGCAGCCCCGCACGACCGCACCGCCGCTCGAGCAGGAAGACCGCAGACGCGACCGCCTGTGCGGCTGTCGCCGTTCCACCCCCGGCCGTGCGCAGCCTCCATAACCATTCGTCGGCCATATCGGCGAGCACCCGCCGATGCCACACCAGCACGGCGACGACCAGAATCATGGTGCCAAAGACGAATGGGTGAGCCACGATGGCCATCCAGGCCTCGCTTGCGGCATGGGCCAAATGCCTCGCGAGACCGCGGCGCGGCTCGAGCAGCACATAGCCGGGCGTGGGCTCCACCGGCACCCAATGCCCCAGGCCCGCATGGACTTCCGCCCACACGTGCAGGTCGCCCGCCATGACCGCGGTATGGTCGGAGCGGGCCTCGTAGCGACGCGGGTCGGCATAAAAGCCGCTCACCATGCGGGCGGCATAGCCGAGGGATCGCAGCGCACACACGGCAGCCGACGCAAAGAGATAGTCGGGGCCGCGCCGAGTTACCAGGAGAAACTCAGCCACCGAATGAGAGCATTCCGGGGTGGCCCGGGCCTCGGGGTCGAGCTGATAGTCCCCCCGAATCCGCTCGACCACCCGCTCGATCTGCTTCCAACCGCGGGGAACACCCGCCACCCACGACTCGGCCAAGACCTTGACGGCCTGCGACTGTGGATCATCACCGACAAAACGGTAGACCTCTGCCCCTCCACTGAAACGTGGAAATGATTCCGTCAGCGTCCATGGATCGACGAACTGCGACCGGAGGTGGACGGTGAGCAACTCCGGAAGCTTGTCGCGGTCCATTTCCAGGATGCCCACCCGAGCCCATCGGAAGAAATCGGTGCGGTCGAGGTGATCGATATGAATGCCCGCGAGACGGGTCGTCGCCGGGATCCGGTTGGTGTCGAGGCGGATGATGCGCAGGGCGTGCGTCTCGGCCTCGCCGTAGATATCGCATGCGCCGTTCGGCTCGACGATCAGCCAGTTCCGCTTGCCGGCAGCATTCAGCGAGAGCCCCCCTTGCCATGATGGCGGGCTCTCGGGCTGCCATTCGACCCCGTCGTAGCGATCGAAGGTCTCGAGCTTGAGATGGACAGGCACTCGTCCCTTCACCTGCAGGACGGCATGCGAATCCAGGTCGGCAATCCGCCGGCGCGAGGGCGTCCCCCCCTGGCGAACGGTGGAAAACTCCCGGCCCGGCCGCTTGGATGTGGCCATCGAGTGATCCTCCGGGCGGGCCTTGACCTGATTAGCCAGCGAGATCGCCCGCTCACTCTTCGACTTCTTCACCGGCTCGTTGTAGGTGTCGTCGTAGATGTCGTACATCGAGGGCTCGTGCGACATCATGAATGGGGCGTTTTCCAGCGGAGCGAAACTGCGGATGTCATCGAGGCCAGCCACGAGCGCGTCGCCGTCGCCGACACCGCTGGTCGCAGCCGACGATGAATCACGTTGGCCGCCGGACGTGGGCATGAAGCCATCGGCCTGCCGCATCTGACGCGCCGAAACGGGCACGACGGCGAGAACCGCCAACACGGCGAGTGGCAGGGCGAGCAGCCACCGCCGCGGCAGCGACCGGCACGACGAGGCCTCGAGCCGTCGTTCGAGCGTTTCCCAATGACTCCCCACGAGCCAGCAGACCCCGATCACCGCAAAGGCGATGACAAATCCCTGGGCCCAGATCGCATGGGCACTGGCCGATGCGAACACGACGATGAACGAGGCAAAGCCAACGCACGCCGGCCTCGCATCGGCATGATGAGACAGTATCGCGAGGGCGATGACGATGTCCCGAAGCATGATGAGCAAGAACGCGTCGAGCAGCGGCACATTACCCGCCACCGCCCGCCCGGCGGCCTCCAGGGGGATGGCCGCCGCCACGCCCCCGCAGACCCAGAGCACGCGGCTCCGTGCGGTCGCCCCGACGCTCGGCCACCTATGGCGCAGCAGTTCGCCTCCGGCAAGCACGACCAGGCTGACCACAGCCACGCCCACCCCGAACGCCCGCATATCGACCGATCCATGGAGGCCTCTCATCGCCAGATCGACCGCGACGCAGGCCAGCCCGGCCATCGCGATGGTCAGCCCGCGGTTTGCAACCCATCCGCGATCGTGTTGCTCATCCGGCATGGCAGAGCTGTCTCCAAGTGCGGCGAAACATCGGCAGCGGGGCTGATCCCACGCCCACGGAAACGACGCGACCAGCCGGATGCGAATGGCTCGTGCTGACATCGCCGTCATCGATGACGAGCCACAACTGATCGCCGTGTACGTGGCGATGTTCGGTGCGGAGCGAGAGCCCGCGACGGGTGGTGATCGTCACCTGAAAAACGCCGCAGTTGCCGTGATGAATGCGACGACAGGCGGTGGATCGATGCGTGTGTTGGCAGTCGTCGTGATCATGCTCGCACGGCCGAAACCGGGCGAGCGCATCGAGAAAACGGGCGAGGCCTGGGCCACCGGGGGCAACCCGGATCGATTCATGGCCATAGCAGCACTCAACCATCGCATTGGCCTGCTGATAGGCCGCGCATACGCTGGCCGCCAGCCGGATCGATTGTTCGAGCGTGCTCGCCGCTCCCGAACCCGAGTGCACCAAGGGATCGGAGTCAAATACCACCCGCACGGCGGATAGCACGGCTGCCTGCCGTTCACAGACGATCATCGTCCCAAGACGGGCCGTGCAGGCCCAGTGAACCCGCCGCAGCGAATCACCGTTCCGGAAGGGGCGGGTGCCGATCATGTCGCCCGAATCGCCGATCCGCGTCTCCGCAAAGAGGTCTTCGGAGGGTCGGGTCTCGGCGGCATCGGCGAGGGTATCGAGTTCGACTGTCTTCGGCCAAACCAGCAACGAGCGGTGCAGCACCACGCCCCGACGTCCGACGTGAAGCCCGAACGGGAAACTCGTCGTCAATGACGGCGGTGTGTCCGGATATTCGCCACGACAGTCGGGCACGCAGGACCAGCTGAACTCCACCGAAGACCAACCCGCAAGCCGAGCAAGCGACACCGTCGCCGGCGTCGCGCCTCCGAGGGCGACCTCGAGGGTGACTCCCCATACGGGCCAGGGCCAGGCGTTCCTCACCATGACCACGGCATTGGCCGTTTCCCCTTCGCTGATCCGCCGCTCCAGGAATCGCAGACTGGCCGAGAGCCCGCGGACGGTCACCTTGGGCCAACCATACCCGAGCCCGATGACGAGCAGGATCGCCGTGCAGGAGACGAGGGCGTAGGGACTGACGAAGACCGCGCAGATGACGGCGATCATCA
>CAZONY010000107.1:6198-7914 GCA_964581215.1 uncultured Chitinophagaceae bacterium
GAAAATCGGCCGCTTCACCCAGTGCACCCAAGGGTTCACGCCGGGGAAAAAGTCGTGGGTGAGGAGTCGCGCGAGCCACGGGCCGATGCGGTACATGCCATGCCCCCGAAAACTCTAAATGCAAACGTGTTGCAGGATGTATCTTTTTGCATAACAGAGCAAGAGGGTCAAGACCCTGGTTTCCAGCGTGTTTTCGCCGGCTTTCGGCGGGCCCCCTGAGCCCGCCTGGGGGGTTTTTGCGGGGTATGCTTAAAAAAACCCATGAGCGACAACCGCGAATTCGTCGAGGAATTTCTTGTCGAGTCGAGCGAAAACCTCGACCAGCTCGACCGGGATCTCCTCGCGCTGGAGCAGTCCCCCGACGACCCCGACCGGCTGGCGAGCATTTTTCGCACCGTCCACACGATCAAGGGCAACAGCGGCTTCTTCGGGTTTTCCAAACTCGGCGCCCTCACCCACAGCGGAGAGCACCTGCTCGGCCGGCTGCGCGATGGCAAGCTGTCGCTCAACGACCGCGTGACGGGGTCGCTCTACTCCATGGTCGATGCCGTGCGGTCGATCCTCAGGTCGATCGAGGCCGACGGCACCGAAGGGGACCATGACTTCCGCGACCTCGCCCAGTCGCTCACCGCCGCCGCCGCTGAGGAGGACGTCGCGCCGCCGGTCACCTCCCCCGCTGCCGTCGTCACGGCCCCGAGCACCCCGGCCCCCGCCGCCGTCGAGCCGCCGACGGCGGCCAACTCCGGTCCCGCTGCAGCGGCCGAGCCGACGCCTCCACCGACAACGGCGGTTTCCCTGCCTGCTGGAACGGTGGCCCCGGGCCTCGCCGTGGCGGAGAGTTCAATCCGCGTCGATGTCGGCCTGCTCGCCACGATCCTCGACCTGGTCGGCGAACTCGTGCTCGCCCGCAACCAGCTCCGCAGCATCGAGACGGACGATCCGGCGGTGCAGGCCGTTTCGCACCGCATTCATGCCGTCACCAACGCCCTCCAGGAAACCGCCGTCAAGACGCGGATGCAGCCGATCGAGCACTTGTTCAGCAAGTTCCCGCGGACCGTCCGCGACCTCGCCGTATCGTGCGGCAAGGAAGTGCAGCTGGTGATCGACGGGGCCGACACGGAGCTCGACCGTTCGCTCGTCGAGAGCATCCGCGACCCCCTCACGCACCTCGTTCGGAATTCGATCGATCATGGCATCGAGCCCCCCGTGGTCCGCGAGGACGCCGGCAAGCCGCGGGCTGGCCGGCTCTCATTGCGGGCCTTCCACGAAAGCGGGCAGGTGACGATCGAGATCGAGGATGACGGCGCGGGGATCAATGTCGAGGCCGTCCGCGCCAAGGCCATCGCCAGGGGGCTGATCACCGCCGAGGCGGCTGGCGCGCTCGCCGATGAGGAGGTCCTGCAGTTCATCTTCGAGCCCGGCTTCTCCACCGCCGCCAAGGTCACCGACGTCTCGTCCGCTGCGGTGGCGAAAGGCTGGCCATCCCACAGGCCGCGGTCAGCGAACTGGTGGCGCTGCGGCCCGACCGATCGGGGCCACGGATCGAGGGACTCGACGGAGCGCCGGTGATCCGCGTCCGAGGGCGGCTCCTGCCGATCGTGTTTCTCGATGAATTTCTGGGGCTGCGCGACCGCACCGCCTGCCGCGACGACGGCTCGGTGGTGATCCTGCGTGTCGATGACCGTGAGTTCGGCCTCGTGATCGATGGACTGCGGA
>CAZONY010000108.1:0-7901 GCA_964581215.1 uncultured Chitinophagaceae bacterium
GCTCCCCGACCTGCACTTCATGCCGATCTCGGCCCTCAAGGGGGACAACGTCGTGGCCCCCAGTGCCAACATGCCGTGGTACACCGGCTCGCCACTGATGCCACTCCTGGAGACGGTCTATATCGGCTCGGACCGCAACATGGAGGATTTTCGGTTCCCGGTGCAGTACGTGCTGCGGCCCAACCTCGACTTCCGTGGCTTCGCCGGCACGATCGCCAGCGGGATCATCCGCAAGGGAGACGAGGTGGTCTCGCTGCCGTCGCGGAAGCGAAGCCGCGTAAAGAGCATCGTGACATTCGACGGAGAACTCGAGGAAGCCTTCGCGCCGCAGTCGGTCACGCTGACGCTGGAAGACGAGATCGACTCGAGCCGCGGCGACATGCTCGTCCGGCCGGGCAACGTGCCGAAGGTCGAGCAGAAGTTCGATGCCATGGTCGTGTGGATGAGCGAGGAGCCGCTCGTGCCCGGCAGGCAGTATCTCTTCAAGCAGACGAGCAAGGTCGTGCCGGGAGCGATCGGCACGCTCCGCTACCGGGTGGACATCAACACGCTCCACCGCCAGCCGGCGCCGACGCTGGCCCTCAACGAGATCGGTCGGTGTGGGATCGCGCTGACCAGTCCCGTCGCCTACGACGCCTACCGACGCAATCGGGCAACAGGCTCCTTCATCATGATCGACCGGATCACCAACGCGACGGTCGGTGCGGGCATGATCCTCGATCGGGAGCAGGAAGACGGCCGCAAGGATCACTGGGATGACGAACCGGCCGCCGAAAACCTCCACGAGACGGCCAGCGGCGTGACCGCCGCCGAGCGGGAGGCCCGCTTCGGCCAAAAGCCCGCCACGGTTCTGCTCACCGGCCTCACGGGCGCGGGGAAGTCGACGATCGCTCGGCTCGTGGAGCGACGGCTCTTCGACATGGGCCGCACGGTGACCGTGCTCGACGGCCAGTCGATGCGGCTGGGAATCAGTCGCGATCTCGGCTTCTCGGCCGACGAGCGGAGCGAAAATCTCCGCCGGAGCATCGAGGTGGCCAGGCTTTTCAACGACGCCGGGATCCTGTGTCTCGGGGCCTTCGTGGCGCCGGACGAGGCCGTGCGGCAGAAGGCGGCGGAACGGGTGGGCCGCGAGCGGTTTCTCGTCGTCCACCTGTCGGCACCGGTGGAGGTCTGCCGTCAGCGGGATACCGACGGCCACTATTCGCTGGCCGATGCGGGCCAGATCGCGAACTTCCCCGGCGTTTCGTCCCCCTACGAGCCACCCGCCGCGCCCGACCTCGTGCTTCCGACGCACGAGTGGCCGGTCGGCCGGTGCGTCGATGCGGTGATCTCGCTGCTCGAGCAGCGCGGCATGATCTGACATGGCTACCGCGCTGATCGGTATTCTCACCGTGTCGGACCGGGCCAGCCGCGGTGAGTACGCCGATGAAGGCGGGCCGGCGATCCGCGGCTACCTCACGGAGGTGCTCACGAGCCCGTGGCAGGGGATCGAACGGGTTGTTCCCGACGATATCACCGCGATCGTGGCCGCGATCCGCGCGATGGCCGACACCGGCTGCTGCCTGGTCGTCACCACCGGAGGCACCGGCCCAGCCCCACGGGACGTCACCCCCGAGGCCACCGAGCAGGTCTGCAGGAAGATGCTGCCGGGGTTCGGCGAGCGGATGCGACAGGTCTCGCTTGCGTCGGTGCCGACGGCGATCCTGTCCCGGCAAACGGCGGGCGTCTGCGGGGGGGCGCTCGTGGTCAACCTGCCGGGTCGACCGAAGAGCATCCGCGAGTGCCTCGACGCCGTGTTTCCGGCGATTCCTTACTGCATCGACCTGATCCACACCGGTAGCCCCGCCCCGCCCCGCCTGGAGACCGACCCATCTCGTCTCGTCTCCTTCCGGCCGTCGCGGTAGGCTGGGACCGATTCCGAGACACCTGGAGCACCTCGCGGAGACTCCCCATGTGGTTCATCAAGGGACTGCTCGCCCTGGTCGGGCGGATGATGATCGTGACGATCTTCCTGCTGAGCGCCTTCGGCAACAAGATTCCGAAGTTCAATGATGTCGCGGCATCGATGGCAAACGAGGGGGTGCCGCAGCCCAAAATCCTCCTGGCCGGGGCGATCGCGTTTCTGATCCTCGGCAGCATCTCGGTCGTGCTCGGCTTCAAGGCCCGCACGGGCGCCTTCCTGCTGCTCGTCTTTCTCGCCGCGGCCACCTACTATTTCCACGATTTCTGGAAGCTCGCGCCCGACGACCCCGACTTCGGGCCCCAGATGATTCAGCTCATGAAAAATCTCTCTTTGATGGGCACGATGGTGTTTCTGATCGGCAACGGCCCCGGCCCATGGAGCCTCGACGGGCGGACGCCTGCCGCGGAGGCCCAGGACGAGAACGAGGAGATGATGTAGGACGGGTGGCTACAGCCCGCGGCCCATGCCGCCGGCGATCTCCGGGGCGAAATACGTGAGGATCGCGTCGGCGCCCGCCCGCTTGATCACGAGCAGGCTTTCCAGCGCCGCCCGGGCGGCGTCGATCCAGCCGTTGGCGGCGGCGGCCCGGATCATGGCGTATTCGCCGCTCACCTGGTAGGCGAACGTCGGTACGCCGAACTCGTGCTTCACCCGATGGATGATGTCGAGGCTGGTCATGGCCGGCTTCACCATCACCATGTCGGCCCCCTCCTCGATGTCGAGCGCCACCTCGCGGATTGCTTCGTCGGCATTGGCCGGATCCATCTGGTAGGTCTTTTTGTCGGCCCCACCGAGCGCGGCCGCGCTGCCGAGGGCATCGCGGAATGGCCCGTAGAACGCCGACGCGTATTTGGCCGCATAGGAAAGGATGCAGACATCCTGCCGCCCAGCCGCGTCGAGCGACCCGCGGATCGCCCCCACCCGGCCGTCCATCATGTCGGACGGGGCCACGACGTGGCAGCCCGCTTCCGCGAGCGTGAGGGCCTGCTTGCAGAGCACGGCCACCGTCTCGTCGTTGAGGATTCGTCGGTCTTTCAGCAGCCCGTCGTGGCCATGGCTCGTGTACGGGTCGAGGGCCACGTCGCAGATCAGGCCCACCGCGTCGCCGAACTGGCTGCGGACCGCGCGGACCGTGCGGCAGACGAGGTTGTCGGGGTCGAAGGCATGACGGGCGTCGTCCGACTTGTGCTTCGGCTCGACGACGGGGAAGAGGGCCAGGGCGGGAATGCCCAGCCGCCGGGCTTCGTCGGCCGCCTTCACGACGCCGTCGATCGAGAGCCGGTCCACGCCCGGCATGCTGGCGACAGGGAGGCTCACGTCGTGATCGTGCACGAAGACGGGCCAGACGAGGTCGGCCGGCGAGAGCGTCGCTTCGGCGACGGCGCGACGAAGCCACTCGTGCTGACGGTTGCGACGCAGGCGGGTGGTGGGGTAGGGCATGATGGAGCAGGCTTCAGCCTGTCAGGCTGGCCACGGCGCACGACTCCTCGGTCTCCCACACGCACACCCGGCGGGCCACCACCCCGAGGTCGCCGAGCACGCTGGGGGCCACGACCTCGAGCAGGTAGCGGGCCATGTTCTCGGCGGTCGGATTCCACGGCAGCACGAAGTACTTCGTCGGCTCCACCATCCGCACGGCGGCGAGGGCATTTTCGTCCTGCTCGTACACGATGAAGGCATGGTCCCAGTGGGCATCCAGCCAGCCCAGCATCCGCTGCTTGATGGCGGCGAAATCGACCACGCGGCCGACGGCATCGACTTCCGTGCCCCCTTCCTTTCCCACCACCTCGATGTCCACGCGGTAATTGTGGCCGTGGAAAAAGGCGCATTTGCTCTCGTGCCTGTAGAGCCGATGGCCGGCGCAGAACTTCAACTGGCGGACGAGCGAGAGTTCGGTGGCGGACATGCGACGATTCAACGGGCGGCAACGGCGACGGGCGGGAGGGTTTCGACACGGATCGGCTGGATGTCGAACTTCGGGTTCTGCCCCAGGAACCGGCAGGGGTTGTTGTGAAACACCTCGATCGCCTCCTGCAACGAATGCCCGCGGCGGCGGAATTCGAGGATGCACTCCTGCAGCGTGAACGGGTCGCTCGGCCCCCAGTCGGCCGACGAGTTCACGAGGATCCGCTCGCGGCCGTATTTCTCCAGCATGTCCACGGCCCGTTTGGGGGAGCATTTCGTGATGGGATAGAGCGTGAAGCCCACCCAGTAGCCGGCATCGAGGCAGGGCTTGATCGTCTGCTCCTCGACATGGTCGATCCAGATCCGCTCGGGATCGACGTTCATGCCGGCGAGCACCTCGAGCACCTTCCTCGTGCCATGGGCCTTGTCGGCCAGGTGCGGCGTGTGGATGAGCACGAGCTGGCCGTGCTTCATGGCGATCTCGACGTGCGCCTCGAGCGACTGGCACTCGTTCTTCGTCGACTTGTGCAGCCCCGTCTCCCCCACGCCGAGCACCGTCGGCTTGGCGAAGAACTCGGGGAAATGCCGGAGCACCTCCCGCGTGAGCTGCGGGTTTTCGGCCTCCTTCGGATTCACGGCCACCCAGCAGAAGTGGCGGATGCCGTACTGGGCGGCGCGGGTCGGCTCGAACTCGCTGATCTGGCGGAAGTAGTCGATGAAGGTCTCGGGGTAGAGCCGGTCGAACCCGGCCCAGAAGGCGGGTTCGGCCACGGCTACCACGCCGCTCATCGCCATGCGCTCGTAGTCCTGCGCGGTGCGGGCGATGGCATGGTAGTGGGGCTGGATGATCTGCATGGCGGCATCTCCGCAGGTGATTTCAAGGCGATCTGATCAGACGGTGGCGAACAGTTCCAGCAGGGCAATGGTCCGCTCCCGGGCCGGCTTCTTCTCCGCGACGATCGCCAGAGCCTCGCGAATCACCGCCAGCTTCTTTTCGTCGGCCGCGGCATGGCCGTTGCGGTCGCCCGCGCGGATCACGGCCGCGTCGTAGCGGTCGAGGTAGGCGGCGATTTCGAGGAGCTGGTGCCGCGATTCGAGGAAGTAGGCTTCAGTGACCTGGGAGGGGGTGAGCATGGGGAATCCCTGTGGCGTCTGGCGTCGCGGATAAATAATGATACCTCGCTTCCGCGGCCCCGGGAGGCCGGGGAATCCGCTCTCCTCGCACGGCTTCGGGCTCTCCGTGGCCCGTCGCCGGACGTTCGCTACGGCCATCCTGGCCTCCGCTCACTCGGCGCTGGCCGCGCTTTCGGCATCCATGCCTGCGCTTGCCAGCTACGCCGGCTCACGGGCTACGGAGAGCCCGAAGCCTCGTCAACTGTTGGACTGCCGGGTGGGGAGCCCGGCCTGCAAAAGCGAACGGAGGTTCGCAACAAAACCCGAGTCCACGAGGGCGAGGGTTTCGTGAAACTGGCGCACCGCATTCTCAGGCTGAAGCCTGCGCCACATGAGGGTCAAGGCCTGGAGGGCCGGGTGAACACCAGCGGGCGGAGGCCTGCCAAGCAAGCCGAGGCCAGGAGGGCGGGGCTGGCGTGATTATAGCTGCGTCGGGTTCGGTGCGTCCCCGTAGACGGCCTTGGGGTCGAACGCTTTTTCGTGTTCCAGAAACTCGAGCGACGTGCTCTGCTTCCGTGCTTCGCCCACCGGCACCTTGCGGTAAAAGCACGATCGGTAGCCCACGTGGCAGCTCGCCCCACCGGTGATGCCAACCCGCAGCCAGACGCAGTCCTGATCGTCGTCGATCCGCATCTCGACAACCTTCTGGATCAGCCCGCTGGTGGCCCCCTTGTGCCAAAGCTGCTGACGGCTGCGGCTCCAATAGTGAGCCTCGCCGGTCTCGATCGTCTTGGCGAGTGCCTCGCGATTCATCACCGCCACCATGAGCACCTCGCCCGAGTCGAAGTCGGTCGTGACACACGGGATCAGCCCTTGGGCGTCGAACTTCGGCGCGAACTCGTACCCCTCCTCCACCTGCTCGACGGTCACACGCTTTCCAAATAGGTCTTCAGATGCCGCAGATTGTGTCACGTGCTTCACTCCTCTCTCATCGCCGGGGCATGGCGGATTCTGCCTCGATCGCAGGTCAGTGTACCTTGCCGATTCGGGGGAGTAATTGACCGGCCTCCTGCCGCGGCCGTAATCTCAAAGCCGGTGCTGGGCTCTTTTTTGGAGTGATCATCCATGGGATCGCGTGTTCCTGATCGGGTCGTCTGTCTGCTCCTCTGGTCGGCGGCCGTGGCATGCGGCGCAGCCGTCCCTGCCGCCGATTGGCCCACGTTCCGCGGGCCCGATCGCACCGGCATCGCCCCGGACACCGACCTTCTCGAAGCCTGGCCTGCCGAAGGTCCTCCGGTCGTGTGGCAGACAGCCGGTGCCGGACGCGGCTATGCCAGCCTGGCGATCGTCGGCGACCGCTTCTACACGCTCGGCGACGGCCCCTCCACGGCGCCCGATCCTGACGAATACCTCACCTGTTTCGACCGCACCACAGGCAAGCAGCTCTGGAAGACGAAAACCGGCCAGCCGTGGACCGACGGCCAAGAATCGTGGCAGAGTTCCCGCAGCACCCCGACGGTCGATGGCGGGATGGTCTACGTGATCACGCCCTTCGGCCAGCTCGTCGCCTGTCGCACGGAAGACGGCCGGGAGGTGTTTCGCGTCGATCTGAAGGCCCAGTTCGGCGGCACCAAGGGAGATTCCTGGGGCTACAGCGAGAGTGTCACGATCGATGACGACCGCCTCGTCTGCACGCCGGGCGGCGAGCAGGCAACGATCGTCGCGCTCGACAAGAAGACGGGCCGGCTGATCTGGGCCTGCCCGATCAAGCTCGATCGCGGGGCCGGCCACTCCTCCGTCGTGATCGCCACCGTCGGCGGCCGGCGCGTCTACGTGCAGACCACCGCCGCCGGTGCCTTCGCGGTCGATGCCAAGACAGGCCGGTTCCTCTGGGCCTACCCGATCGACAAGACCACGGCGGTGATCCCGACGCCGATCATCAAAAATGATCTCGTCTTCTTCGCGGCCGGCTACAAGCGGGGCGGCGCCCTCCTGCGGCAGGTGCCTGGCCCCGGTGGTCAGGTCACGATCGAGGAAATCTACGGACTCAAGCCGGATCTGGCCAACAAGCACGGGGGCATCGTGCTCGTCGGCGACCATCTCTACGGCGACTCCGACGACAAGGGCATCCCGTTCTGCGCCGAACTGATGACGGGCCAAGTCGTCTGGAAGGAGCGCGGGAGCGGGAGAAACTCGGCGACGTTCACGGCCGCCGATGGCCATCTCTACATCCGCTACGCCGATGGCACGCTATCGCTGGTGAAGGCCGATCCGGCGGGCTATCGCGAGGTAAGTTCGTTCAAGGTGCCGGGGAGCGGTGACCGGCCAAGCTGGGCCCACACGGTGATTCTTGACGGGCATCTCTACCTTCGCGAAGGCGATGCGATCCTCTGCTACGACCTGCGGACACGGTAGGGCTCGCCCGCACCGACCATCCCACAGCACGCTCCTACCTCATGGCCACGTGCCACAGTCGCGGCAGGAGCACGATGATGCCGACAGCCGCAGCGGTGATCGCGGCAACCAGCACCGCTCCACTGGCCATGTCCAGCGCGTCACGGATCCGTGGATGACGCCCCACGTCGTGTGCCCGGGCCAGTGACTCGATCGCCGTGTTGAACACCTCGGCCATGAACACCGCTCCGATCGCGCCGAGCAGGAGGCACCACTCCACGGCCGAAACGCCGAGCCCCGCAGCCACCACGACGACCGCCACCGCCACGGGCAGGTGCACGGCGAAGCTCGACTGGCTACGAACCGCCCGCCTGAGTCCGCGGTAGGCGTCGGCGAACTTGCAGGTCCAGGAGCGGCTCATGTCGTGACGGGTCAGGAGACCTGTCCTACACCTTCACGTACGGGTCGCCCTTCTTCCAGTTGCACGGGCAGAGTTCGTCGCTCTGCAGGGCGTCGAGCACGCGAA
>CAZONY010000109.1:0-7841 GCA_964581215.1 uncultured Chitinophagaceae bacterium
CGAGGAAGCCCAGCGGAAGTTCGATCAGGAGGAGATGAAGCGGCAGGAAGAGCGGCTGCAGGCGGGCGAGTTCACGCTCGACGACTTCAAGAGCATGCTCGCCCAGACGCGGCGCCTCGGCCCGCTCGGGAAAGTGCTCGGCATGATTCCCGGCATGGGGGGCATGCAGGAGATGCTCGGCGGGGCCGACCTCGAGAAAGACATGAATCGGCTCTTCGGCATCATCGACGCGATGACTCCCGGCGAGCGGCGCAACCCGTCGCGGGTGATCGACCAGTCGCGCCGGCGGCGGATCGCGGCCGGCGCGGGAGTGCCGCCCAACGAGGTGAGCGACCTCGTGAAGCAGTTCGACGGCATGGCGGCGATGATGAAGGGCATGGCCGGCCTCGGGATGCGGGACCGGATGCGGGAGGTGCAGAAACTGCAGGCCCAGATGGCCAATCCCGCCGCGCGGCTCGGCCGCCCCAAGGGCGACACGGGCAAGCGGCTCACCGCGGACGAACGGCGGAAACTCAAGAAACAGCGGGAAAAGGAGGCCCGCCGGAAGAAACGCGAGACGCGGTAGGGAGGGCGTCGCCGCCGCGGTTTTGCCGGCTGGAAGGCCGGTCCAGCCCCTGAAAATCCAGGTTTGTCCGGGAGGGCCCTTGGGTTCGGGCGTTTCTCGGGTACTCTCAGGGGCTCGGTTTTCCCCGCAGGAGAAGAGTGGCCGTGGCAGTCGTGATTCGCATGAAACGGATGGGCCGGAAGAATCGGGCCTACTACAGAATTTGTGCCGCTGACAAGCGGAGCCCCCGTGACGGCCGGATCATCGAGGCCATCGGCACCTACGATCCGAGCGTGCCCGAGACCGATGCCCGCTGCACGCTCGACCATGGCCGGCTGCAGCATTGGCTCTCCGTCGGCGCCAAGCCGAGCGACAATGTGCGGGTGCTCATCAAAAAGTACGGCCCCAGCGGCACTCGTCTGAAGGAAATGGAAGACGCCCGCGCCCGGCTGTCGATGCCGAAGGTCGTTCCCGATCCCGGTCCGCCCGCGTTCGTGCCGGAGCCCCCGAAGGCCGAGGAGCCGGCCGCAGCGCCGCAGCCCGAGGCATCGGCCGAGGCTCAGCCCGCCGAACCGGTGGCCGAGGCGGCCGCGGATCCGGCCCCGAGCGCCGCCGCCGAGGATGCCTCCGGTTCCTGAAAACCCCATGCCGAAGACTGCCACTGCCAGTTCCGGCCCTCTCCTGCTGCCATGCGGATCGACATCCTCACGCTGTTTCCCGAGATGTTCACGGGCTTCCTCGAAGGAAGCCTGCTCGGGGCGGCCCGCGCCGCGGGCCTGCTCGACATCCGTGTGACGAACATTCGCGACTTCGCCGCCGGCTCGCATCGGCAGGTGGATGACCGGCCCTTCGGCGGCGGGCCCGGAATGCTGCTGATGCCCGGTCCTGTGGTCGAGTGTGTCGAGGCGGTGCGGCAGCAGGCGGCGGATCCCGGCCGGCTTGTGATGCTCACGCCCGGCGGCCGGCTTCTCGATCAATCGGTCGTGGAAGAGCTGGCACGGCAGGATCGGATCGTTCTCCTCTGCGGTCGCTACGAGGGTTTCGACGAGCGCGTGAAGGAGATTCTCGCTCCTGACGAGATCTCGATCGGCGAGTACGTGCTCTCCGGCGGCGAGGTGGCGGCGATGGTGATCGTCGATGCCGTGTCGCGGCTCGTGCCCGGCGTGCTTGGAGACGAGGAGAGCGCCCGCCAGGATTCCTTCTCCGGGGCCGACCGGCTCGTGGAGGGTCCCCAGTACACGCGGCCACGGGAATACCGCGGCCTGAAGGTGCCCGAGGTTCTGCTCTCCGGCGACCACCGGCGGATCGCGGCCTGGCGGCACGAGCAGGCCGTCGATGCCACCCGTCGCCGTTCGCCCCACGTCGCTCCTACCTGAATCACTTCCTGCCCGTCCCACCGAGGAACCCCGCCATGAGTCAGAAAATCCTTGCCCACGTCGAAGCCTCGAGCCTCAAGCCCGACGTGGAGTCATTCCAGATCGGTGACACCGTCGACATCCACACGCGGATTCTCGAAGGCGAGAAGGAGCGAATCCAGATCTTCAACGGCGTCGTCATCGCCCGGAGCGGCTCGGGCAGCCGGGAGATGTTCACGGTCCGCCGCATCGTGGCCGGGGAGGGCGTGGAGCGGAAGTTCCCGCTCCACTCGCCGAAGATCGCCAAGATCGTGGTCAAGCGGTCGGGCGTGTCCCGTCGGGCGAAGCTCTACTATCTCCGTGACCGCGTCGGCAAGTCGACGCGTCTCCGCGAGAAGCGGGACGAGGTGACGGCCGCCGAGGGTGCCGCCAAGAAGCCGGCCAAGAAAAAGGCGGCCGCGAAGGCGTAGCCCCTTCCATGCCATCGCGCGACGAGGTCGGGCAGCGCGGCGAGGACGAGGCGGCCCGGTATCTCCGCGGCATCGGCTACCGGATCGTGGGCCGCCGCGAGCGGATCCTTCGCGGCGACATCGACATCGTGGCCCTCGACGATCGGACGGTCGTGTTCGTGGAGGTCCGCAGCCGCAGCGATACGGCGCATGGGCACCCGGTGGAGACGATCGGCCCGCAGAAACAGCGGCGGATCGCCGACCTCGCCAACGCCTACATCCGCCGCCACCGGCTCCACGACTGCTCCGTGCGGATCGACGTGGTGACGGTCACCTTCGGTGACGGACGGCCCGTGGTCGAGCACTACCAAAACGCGTTCGAGGCGCCGTAGGACCGCGTGCCGGCGGCGCCTTACAGGAGCGCCTCCACCTCGGCCGCGTCGGTGAACACCCGCAGCATGCCGGCGGGCAGCGTGGCGGCGAGCCGGTCGAGCCGGGCCCGCACTTTTTCCCGTGACGGCTTCCCCTCCACCTGCCGGATGAGGACGGCCTGCACCTGCTCAGGATTCCGGCGGGTCACCGTCGCGTACACCTCGGGATCCAACTCGCCCGAATCGCCCACCAGCACGAATCGCCGCCTGGGGAAATCGGCGAGGATCCGCTCGATGGTGCGCCGCTTCGATCGCTTCCGCGATGGGAGCCGGCGCAGCGGTGTGGAATCCTTGAGCCGGAAGAGCTTCAGGTGCATCGATCCCGCCGGCAGGCCGGCCCGGCCAAAAAAATCGCACAAGCTCGCCGCGAGTTGCCAGGGGCTCGCCGACACGTAGTGAAAGGGAAGGCCCGCCGCGTGCAGCCGCCGCAGGGCTTCCGGCATCCCCGGCACCGCGGCAAATTCCCGCAGGAACGTGTTGGCCAAGAGTTCACGGCGGCGGGCGACGTCGGTGATCTTCACCGTGTCGTCGATGTCGGAGATGACCGACAGCCCCTCGTCCTCGACGCACTGGATCCGGCCCGTGGCGGAGGTGGCCGCATCCGCCGCGGCACGGCCACCATCGTCCTCCCCGGGAAGCGCCGCGGCTTCGTACCCCAGCCAGCGGCATCCCGGGCCGTCGGCGACCGCCAGCGTGCTGATGGCGTCGTCATCGAGAAGAACCTCGGCCTGGAAGTGGCCGGCTCGGTCGGAGAGGCCGACATCGACCGTGCGTCCGGCGATCGACAGCCGCACCGGCACCCCGGC
Organism: uncultured Chitinophagaceae bacterium; assembly: GCA_964581215.1. Classification (GTDB taxonomy): domain Bacteria; phylum Planctomycetota; class Planctomycetia; order Pirellulales; family UBA1268; genus CACORA01. Next base: position 3,586 of record CAZONY010000109.1, read on the forward strand.
GAGCCGCTGGAAGAAGAATGCGTCGGCGCGCTGGCGGAAGATCTCGGTGTCGATCTCGTCATCCTCGACGTCGAGGATTCGCTTGAGGACGGCCCGCGCGAGCACCCGTCGACGGCTCCGTTCCGGCAAGGGGCGGGCGACCATTCCGGCCACGTCGGCCCGCCACCGCCGTTCTCCGGGGATGCGCCGTGCGTAGGTGGGGAAGGAGACGATCATTCCGTCTGCGAGGGCGGTTCGAGTGGGGGCGAGTCTCCGGCTCCGGCCCATCAACTTCGCGGTAGGAGGCATCGGCTTGCAAGGGGCGCCGGGCGTTTCTACAACTTTTCCGCACGGACACGGTTTCCTCCGGAGATTTCCATGGGCGTCAAAAAGTCGGGCAAGGGCCGCCGCAAGCGGGGCCAGAAGAAGCGTCGGATGCGGGCTCGGATCCGCCACCGCAAATAGACCGGCCGCCACGATGGCGATTTGCCGCGCCTCATCCATGGGGTAGTGTTGCGAGGCCTCGCGGAAAGCTGCCGCGGGCCTGACACCACCCGACGTCGCTTTGGCACGTCGGCAGGCCTTCTGGAGGAGACGGACCGATGCGTTCGACGGAGTGGACCAAGCGTGCCCTGCTGAGCGTGCCAGTCGTGCTGGCCGCCGCCGGGCTTTCCGGATGCAAGACGCTTTCTGAGCGCTACATCGCGCTGGAAGTGTGGAAGTACGAGCGGTGCTTCGGCCATGCTCCCCCGGGCTTCACGCCCCCCGGTGCCGCCCCGATGGCCGGACCCCCGATGCGAACCTGCGGCCAGGCGGCGCCCTGTGGCGCGCCGGCGAATGCCTGCGACCCCTGCGCGGGCGCGGCCATGGGCGCACCGGTGGTTGGCGAGGGCATGCCGGTAGGTGGTGGGCCGACTCCCGTCACGGCCGGCCGGCCCGTCGTGATCTCCGACGAGGTCGTGATCCCGTAACCACCGGCCGTGCCGCAGGTCGTCAAAGTCGACCGCTCACGGGACGACACGGGCCGCCACATCGGCCCGCCACCGGGCGACGGCATCGCCGAGCGCCGTCTTTACGTCGGCGTACGGTCGGACAAACTTCGGCACGTGCCCCAGCGACAAGCCGACCAGATCGTGGAGCACGAGCACCTGGCCGTCGCAGGCCGGTCCGGCGCCGATGCCGATCGTGGGCACGCCGATCGCCGCGGTGATCGCCGCGGCCGCCTCTGCTGGGATGCACTCGAGCACCACCGCGAAGGCCCCCGCCTCCGCTGCCGCTCTGGCGTCGGCCATCAGGCGGTCGAGATCGCGTTGCATCCGGTAGCCGCCGAGTTGGTGCACCGCCTGGGGCCGGAGGCCCACGTGACCCATTACGGGGATTCCCGCCGCCACGATGCCGGCGATCACGTCGGCCTGCCCCGCCGTGCCCTCGAGCTTGACCCCCTGGCAGCCGGTTTTCTTGAGGATCCGCGCGCACGAGGCCACGGCCCGCCGGACGCCGAGGTGCTGGAGGGGAAACGGCAGATCGACCACCACCAGCGCCCGGGACACCGCCCGGGACACGATCTCGCCGTGGTAGATCATCTGCTCGAGCGTGGCGGGGATCGTCGAATCGCGACCGGCCACCACCATCGCCACGCTGTCACCGACCAGGACGCAGTCGACCCCGGCCTCGTCCACCAGCCGGGCCGTGGGCCAGTCGTAGGCAGTGACCATGGTGATCGGCCGACGTTCGCGCTTGGCGGCGGCCAGATCAAGCACGGAGACGCGGCGGTGGGGCAGAGGGCTCGTCATCGGCCGGATTCGATCCCGGGGGTGGAGGCGTTGGAAGCCGTCGGCTCCCGGCTCTCAGTGTGGTGTCCGGCCATGGCGGTTGCCATCCGTCCTCCCAACTTGCCCAGAAAACGCCGTCGGCCCCGGTGGTGACCTTGCGGCGACCCCTCGCGCCTCTATAATCGCGGGGTTTCCGCAGGAAAATGTTCCCGGGCTGGCTGTGCCGGCTTCGGTCCGGCCTCCGGCGAAACCTCCCGTGCGGGTGTAGCTCAGTTGGTAGAGCACCACGTTGCCAACGTGGTTGTCGTGGGTTCGAATCCCATCACCCGCTTTCCTCGTCCGGCCGTTTTCCGCCCCCGCTCCCCTTCTCCCCCTCCCGAGACCCATGGCCTCCACTTCTGCCCCCGCCGCCGATTCAACCGCCCTCGATGAGGGCAAGCCGCTCACGCTCGACGTCGGTGTGGAGAAGGTTTCCGCCTGTGAGCGCAAGGTGAAGGTTTCGGTGGCGAGGGAGGACATCGAGCGGGCGTTCGCGGCCGCGATCGGCGACCTGATGCCCACGGCCCTCCTGCCCGGTTTCCGGCCGGGCCGCGCACCGCGCCGTCTGGTGAGCAGCCGGTTCAAGTCGGAACTCAAGGACCAGGTGCGGTCGAAACTCCTCACCGACGCCATGTCGCAGGTCACCGAGGACCAGAAACTGGCCCCGATCAGCGAGCCCGACCTCGACATCGAGGCGGTGATCCTGCCCGACGAGGGGCCGATGACCTTCGAGTTCGGGATCGAGGTGCGGCCCGAGTTCGAACTTCCGGTGTGGAAGGGCCTCTCGATCAAGCGGCCGACACGGGAGATTTCCGAAGCGGACATCGACGAGGCCATCGCGGGCATCCTGCGCGACCGCAGCCGTCTCGTGCCGCATTCCGGGTCGCCGGCCGAAGGCGACCTGATCGTGGCCAATCTGCGGTTTCTCGATGGCGACACGGTGCTGTCGCACGCCGAGGAGGTCGAGATGGTGGTTCGGCCGAAGCTGTCGTTCGCCGACGCCGAGCTGCCCGGATTCGCGACCCTCCTGAAGAAGGCCAAGGCCGGGGATACCGTGACGGCCACCGTCACGATCTCGAGCGAGGCGGCCGTGGAAGCCCTGCGGGGCAAGGAGGTGGCGCTCGAGCTGGAAGTGCTCGAGGCCAAGAAGCTCGAGCCGCCGGAGTTGACCTCCGCCGTGCTCGCAGAACTCGGCGACTTCGAGTCGATCGATGGCCTGCGGGCGGCCGTTCGCCGGCAGCTCGAAAACCAGATCGAGTGGCACCGCCGTCGGCAGGTCCGGCAGCAGGTGTCGAGCGCCCTGACGGCGTCGGCCGGATGGGACCTCCCGCCGCGGCTGCTCCGCCGCCAGGCCCAGCGGGAGCTGGAGCGGGCGATTCTCGAACTGCGGCGCAGCGGGTTCGACGACGACGCCATCCGGCGGCACGTCAACGAGCTGCGGCAGACGGTGATGGCGAGCACCGCCCGGGCGCTCAAGGAGCACTTCATTCTCGAGCGGATCGCCGAGGACGAGTCGATCGCCGACACGGCGGCCGACTACGACGAGGAGATCCGCGCGATCGCGGCGCAGTCGGGAGAGTCGCCACGGCGGGTGCGGGCGAGCCTCGAGCGGCGCGGCTTGATGGACGTGCTCCGCAACCAGATCATCGAGCGGAAGACAATCGACCTGATCGAGTCCCATGCGAAGTTCACCGACACGCCGTTCGAGTTTCCCCGGCCCGATGCCGAGGCGATCGATCATGCCGTGTGCGGCGTCGTCGTCGGTGAGGAGGAGTGACATGGCCCGCGAGTTCACTTCGCCCCGGGCGGCATCGGCCTACGGCAACTACCAGCGGCAGCGCACGCTGACGCTCGGCGATCTCCTGCTGGAAAACAGGATCATCCTCCTGCAGGGCGAGATCTACGACGGCAACGCCAACGAAGTGGTGATGAAACTGCTCTACCTGCAGAGCGAAAACCGGCGGAAGGACATCCACTTCTACATCAACTCTCCAGGCGGCAGCGTCACCGCGACGATGGCCATCTACGACACGATGCAGATTCTCTCCTGCCCGGTGGCCACCTACTGCGTGGGTCTGGCGGCGAGCGGCGGCGCGGTGCTCCTCGCCGGTGGTTCCAAGGGCAAGCGGTTCGCCCTGCCGCACGCCAAGGTGATGATCCACCAGCCCTACGGCCAGGTGGGGGGGCAGGTGAGCGATATCGAGATCCAAGCCGACGAGATCATCAAGACCCGCGAGGTGCTCAACAAGATCCTCGCCGACCACACCGGCCAGCCGATCGAGCGGATCGCCAAGGACACCGACCGCGATCGCTACCTCTCGGCGACGGAGGCCAAGGAATACGGCCTGGTGGACGACGTGCTCTCCAAGCCGCCGGTGTCGGCGGAGGACGAGGACAAGAACTGACCCGACGGCCCGAGACCGAGAGACCGACATGCCCCTCATTCCCTACGTCATCGAGAAGAGC
>CAZONY010000110.1:0-7772 GCA_964581215.1 uncultured Chitinophagaceae bacterium
CCTCGCCCGCGACGCGACTTTTGCCGCCCCCGAGCCGGTGATGACCAGAGATCGCATTCGCAGGCTGAAGCCTGCGCCACATCGGGAGAACGGGAGGCGAAGGGGGTCGGGGAACGCTCGCGGAGCATTGGGAGTATCCTCGCCCGTGACGCGACTTTTGCCGCCCGCGAGCCGGTGATGACCAGAGGCCGCATTCGCAGCGCCACACAGGCCCGAGCGTTGACACCCGCATCGCGATGGGATACTTTTTCTTTTCACCGGATGAAGGTTCGGTGGCCCTGCGGCACTCCTGCCCGACGATCAAGACCGTTGGGGGATTAGCTCAATTGGGAGAGCGTCTGGCTGGCAGCCAGAAGGTCAGGGGTTCGAATCCCCTATCCTCCATTTCGCGAGTGCCGAGGGCCTGTCGTGAAGGGCATGCGGGCAGGTGATCGGGCATGGCTCAACGGCCGGTTTCTGCCCCGCTCGGCGGTTCATCTGCCCGTCGGGGATGCAGGCTTCGTGCTGGGCGCCACGGTCACCGAGCAGCTGCGGACCTTTCGCGGCGAACTCTTCCTGCCCGGGCCGCATCGCGAGCGACTGGCCCGGTCGCTCGCGGCGGTGGGCATCGATCCCGGCATGCCGCTTGATGACGTGATGGCGGCGGCCGCGGAGATCGCCCGCGCGAACCATCCCCATGTGGGCGATGGTGATCTGGGGGTCGTGATCTTCGTGACGCCCGGCGATCACCCGGCGCAGCACGAAGGCGAGCAGGGCCGTCCGCTCGTGGCCGTGCATTCGTTTCCGTTGGCCTTCGGCATGTGGGCCGATGCCTATGACCAGGGCGTCGCGCTGCGGAGCGTGTCGGTGCGGCAGGTGCCCGACGCCTGCTGGCCCGGGCACGCAAAGGTGCGGAGCCGGCTCCACTATTTTCTCGCCGATCGGGAAGCGCGGGCTGCGGAGCCCGGCGCGCGGGCCGTCGTCTGCCATGCCGACGGCCGGGTGAGCGAGACCTCGACCGCCAACATCGCCGTCGTCCGTGGCGGGGAGGTCGTCACGCCACCGCCGGTCGATGCCCTACCGGGCGTGAGCCTCGGCTTCGCCCGTCGGCTGGCCGAGGCGGCCGGCATCCCCTGGAAGGAGCGTTCGCTCGCCGTGTCGGATCTCGCCGCCGCGGACGAGATCCTGCTCACCAGCACGCCAAGCTGCATCCTTCCCGCCACGCGGCTCGATGGCGGGCTCGTGCGCGACGGGCTTCCGGGGAGGGTCTGTCGCAGCCTCCTGGAGGCCTGGAGCCAAGCCGTCGGGCTGGACATCGCCGGGCAGGCCCGTGCGGGGAATGTCGTTTCTTGACCGTTGGATCCATCCGAAACGCCATCCGGTCGCTGTCGTTCGCGGCTCCCCGAGCGCAGGGCCGGACAGGGTTTTTCGATCCTTGTTAAAAAACCCGCTTTGCCACGGTTCCCCCCGTGGCGAATAATCTCCCCCGTCCCGGGGCGCTGCCCGGGCCACGAGCGACCAGGGAACGCGTTCGTGTGATTTCTTTCCAGGCGCCTTCCGGGCGCATCACTCTCTGGAGGCTTCATGCACCCTGTTCTAGCCGTGGCGGATGCCGCCCTGTCGATGGACTTCGCGAAAAATGCCCCCCTGCAGTCGATCACGCTCTACCTCTTCTTCGCCGGAACCGTGGCGATGGGGGCGGGAGCGCTCTACTTCTTTTTGCTTCGCAACTCGGTCGAACCGGTGTACCGCAGCACGATGGTGGTGGCCGGCCTGATCTGCGCGATCGCCTGCTTCCACTATTACAAGATGACCGGCGTCTACCAGGAGACGGGCGGTCAGTTCCCAACCGCGCTGCGGTACGTGGACTGGCTCTTCACCACGCCGCTGCTCCTGCTCAAGTTTCCCCTCTTGCTGCGGATGGGCGAGCGGGGCACCAAGTTTTTCTGGCAACTGGTCGCGCTCGACGTGGCGATGATCGTCACGGCCTTCATCGCCGAGACTTCGCCGATCAATTCGGAGCGGTGGTGGACGTTCTTCCTGGTCTCCTGCGTCTTTGAAGCGTTGATCGTCGGAGTGCTGTTCGTATCACTCGGTCAGGCGATCGCCGAGGCTCCGGCCCCGCTCGCCAAGGCTCTCGAGACGATGCGGCTCTTCGTGCTCGTCGGCTGGGCGATCTACCCGATCGGCTTTCTGATGGCCCGCTCCGGCAACGGCGAACTGCGGGAGATCATCTACAACGTCGCCGACGTCATCAACAAGGTCGGCTTCGGGCTGGTCGCCTACCACGGCATCCAGGCCATGGGACATGGACAAAGCCGCGACTGAACGGGTCTTCCGCACGCTGCCGCTGTCGTTGATGGCGGCGGCAGCGGCGGGAGGCGCCGTGTGGGAAGCAGGCTGGACGGAACTGGGAGACGCCATGCCTTGGCTGGTGTCGCTCGGCTTCGTCGGCCTGCCCCACGGGGCCGCCGACCTCGCGGTCTCGTGGAAGACCCAGGGAAGAGCCGACACCCTGCGGCTGGCGGGGGTGTATGTGGCGTTCATGGCAGGCGTGCTCACCCTGTTTCTGCTGCTGCCGCTGGCGGTCGTCGCAGCCTTCGCGGCGTTGAGCGTGTGGCACTTCGGCATGGCCCACGTCGACGGACAGGAGCCGCCGTTCGCGGGCGGCGCGTTGGCCCAGGCCGCTGCCGCCGTCGCACGGGGCGGATTGGTGCTCGGCGTGCCCATGGCCCGCTGGCCCGCGTCGACCGCCAGCGTGGCCGAGGAGGTCGTGCGGCTGGCGGCCGGCGGGCCGGTCGCGGTCGATACCGCACTCGTTCGCACGCTCGGGCTCGTGCTATCCGGGGCCGCGATCGCGGCGTTCGCGGGCGAGGCGCTCTGGTCGTGGCGGCAGCCCGACGCCTGGCATCGCACGAGGCAGACGGCCGTCGAACTCGTGGTGATCGCGGCCCTCGGTTTTCTTGCACCGCCGCTCTTCGCGGTGGGTGTCTATTTTCTCTGCTGGCACGGCTGGCGACAGATGCGGCTCCTCATGCCGATCATCACGGGCGCCGCCCCCACCAACGCCGCGTCGCTGGCGCGGGGGCTCGCGGCCGTGCACCTCGCGGGGCTGCCGTTGCTCCTGCCCACGTGGCTCGTGCTCGCCGTGGCATGGTGGCTGCTGTCTCCCGGTCACTCGGCCCGCGAGCTCGCCCTGCTGTCGCTGGTGGCCTACCTCGTCGTCACGCCCTCGCACGACCTGCTGGTAGACTTGGTGCGTCAGCGCTCGGCCTCCCGGGCCGAGCGTCTCCCGCCGTCGTCGATCCCCCCCTCATGCGCCGCCCGCTCCGTCTCCTGCTCGGCCTGACGCTCCTCGCCGTGGCGGTGCCCCTCGTGCCGTTTCTGCTCCTCGGCACGCGACTGGATCATGCCGTCGCCGCCTGGCTCGATCCCCCTCCGTCGCCGCCGCTGCTCGCCGCGGCCGAGGTGGCGATCCTCGCCGTCGACGTGTTCCTGCCGGTGCCCTCGAGCGTGGTGGCCACGCTCGGCGGGGCGAGGCTGGGAGTGGTCATGGGCACGCTCATGGCGTGGCTCGGCATGACGCTCGGCGCGTGCGCCGGATGGGGGCTCGGTCGCCTTGCCGGCGGCAGGGCCGTCGCGGGGCTCGATGCCGAGACACGGCAGACCCTGGCGGAACGCGAGGCGCGGTCGGGCCCGCTGTTGATCGTGCTCACGCGGCCGCTTCCCCTGCTGGCGGAGGCCGCGGCGATCCTGGCGGGCGCATCCGGCATGCCGGTGCGAAGCTTCGCCGCTTCCGCGGCGGTCGGCAATCTGGCGATCGCCTTTGCCTGGAGCCTCGTCGGTCGTCTTGGCGAGCGGGCCGACGCCCTCCAATGGGTGGTGATCTGGTCGCTCGTGCTGCCCGTGGCTGTCGCCTGGGCGTGGATGCGCACGCGGTTGCAATCACCCTTTCGCGGCGTATGATCTCACGAAGTAACGTGTTCGTTAACACGATTTGGAATATTCCAATCCGGGAAACTGATGCTGATGACTGAAAAAAATGAAAAGCCCGCAGCGGCGGCGAAAACCGCCAAGCCGGTGGGGAAGAAGGCTTCGAAGGGCGTGAACAAGTCGGCCGAAATCCGCAAGATCGCCCAGTCCAAGGGGGGCAAGGTTCGGCCCAAGGACGTGATCGCCGAACTCAAGGCCAAGGGAATCACCGTCTCGTCGCCGCAGGTGAGCATGGTGCTCAAGCGGATGGGCTTCCGCCGTCGCCGCCGGGCCACCGCCAAGGCCGCGCGGGTCGAAGTTCGGCAGCAGATCAAGGCTCTCGTGGGCGGTCGGACATCCGGCCCCGTCACCGTGGACGATCTCCTGGTCGCCCGGCGAATGGCCGACCAGCTCGGCGGCACCGACCGCGCCATGGCCGCTCTCGCGGCCCTCAAGCGGCTCGACTGACATGCGGAGCGAGGCCACGGAAGGCATCGACGACGTCAACGCGGCCCCGGTCGGACGCCGGCCGGGGCCGCTGCGTCGGCTCTATCAGTGGGTTTTGTCGTGGGCCGACTCGCGACACGGGCTGGCCGCCCTGGCGGTGATCTCGTTCGCCGAGAGTTCCTTTTTTCCGATCCCGCCCGACGTCCTGCAGATCGCCCTCTCGGTGGCGCGGCCCGCGCGGAGTTTTCTCTACGCTGCCGTCTCGGCGGTGGCCAGCGTGGCCGGGGGCGTGGCGGGCTGGGCGATCGGCTGGAGCGTGTGGACGCTGGTGGCGCCGTGGTTCTTCCGGCTCGTGCCCGGCTTCTCGCCGCAGAAGTTCGACTATGTCGAGCAGCTCTATCAGAACAACGCCGGCTGGGCGATCTTCACGGCGGCCTTCACGCCGATCCCCTACAAGATCTTCACGATCGCGGCGGGCGTCTGCTCGGTGCCGCTGGCGACGCTCGTCGTGGCCTCGGTGCTCGGCCGGAGCGGCCGCTTCTTCCTCGTGGCGACGGTCATGTGGCTGTTTGGTGCGCGGGCCCGGGATTTTCTCGACCGGTATCTGGAGCTGGTGACGATTCTGCTCGGGGTCTTGCTTGTGGGCGGGTTCCTCGCCGTCGGCTGGCTCGCACGATGATGGGGGCAGGCTTGAGCCTGCCAACGGGGGCGGATGCGTGAGCTGAAGCTTGCGCCACATGACTAAACCGCATACCGTTTAGCTGTAGCGACGGCCTGACAAACTGAGAAAGGTAGGCGAGAGGGTCGGCGAACGCTCGAGGAGCGTTGGGCGTATCCTCGCCCCGCGACGAGACTTTTGCCGCCCTCGAGCCGGCGATACACGTAGGCTGGATGCGACCTACGGTTCGAGCGTGCGGAACACGCTTTCGAACTCGCTCCGTGTCCGTGACGTGATCGTCTGCACGTCGGCCAAGAGTGCGGCGGCATCGCCGTAGCCGAGCAGATGGGCGAGCTTCCGCCGCTCGTCGGGATCGGCCGGGAAGTCGTGCCGGGCCGTCGCATCGAGCAGCCGCAGCCGCCCCTCGATCGCCCGCAGCGTGCGGTAGGAGCGGGCGAGCCCGTCGAACCGCCGGTCGTCGAGATGCCCCGCCTCGTGCAATGCGACCAAGGCGGCGAGCGTCTCCGTGGTCCGGAGTCGAGGGTCCTCGCCGCCGTGCAGCAGCTGCAGCACTTGGGCGATGAACTCGATGTCGACCACGCCGCCGGGGCCACGCTTCAGATTGGTCGGTCTGGCCCCCTCCTCCATGCGCAGACGCATCGCGTGGATCGCCGCGACGTCGCTCCGTGTCCATGGCCGGCCGTAGGTGGCGCCCGTCACGATCTGCAGCGCCCGTGCCGCCGCCGGCTTGGAGCCCACGATCACCCGTGCCTTCACCAGCGCCTGCCGCTCCCACACCTGGGCCGGCCCATCCTCGGCGAAATACCGGGCGAACTCGTCGAGCGAAACCGCGGCCGGCCCGCTGCGGCCGCTGGGGCGGAGCCGCGAGTCCATGTCATAGAGGCGGCCCTGCGGCGTGAACGTGTTGAACACCCGCATCGTCCGCTGGGCCAGCTCGCTGAAGAAGTGGGCGTTGGTGGTGGTCTCGGTGGACCGCCGCGTCCGCCGCGTGTGGAAGGAGAGGCCGTCGTGGTCGTAGAGAAAGACGACGTCCAGATCGCTGGCATAGTTCATCTCCCGGCCGCCAAACTTGCCCATCGCCAGCACGACCATCCCGGCGCGCACGCCCACCGTCTCCCCCTGACCGGCCGTCGGCTCGCCGAGCCGTTCCACGAGCCGGGCCTCCTCGTGGGCCACGACGGCCCGCACCATCGCCTCGGCGATGGCCGTGAGCACGGCCGAGACGTCGCCCGCTTCCAGCCGGCCGAGGATGTCGCGCACTCCCACCCGCAGCTGCTGCGAGGCCTTGAAGGCATGCAGGATCGGCTGGATGTCGACCGCGCCGTGGCACAGCTCGGCAAGGCCGGCATCGAGCGCTTCCGGCGTCGGCAGCCGATCCATGAGCAGGCTGTCGAGCAGCTCGTCGATCATGCCCGGGTTGCCCACCAGCAGGCGGGCGAGGAACGGGCTCGACGAACACAGCCGCACCGTCAAATCGAGCGACGGCGGGTGGAAGCTGAACAGTTCCCACAGCACGCCCTTGCCGCCGAGCGAGTCGGCGACGTCGCCGAGGATCGAGAGCGTGGCGTCGGGGTCGGGCGTGCGGCCGATGGCGGCGAGGAGCCGGGGGGCGATGGCGGCAAGGAAGTGGCGGCAGCGCCGCGACGAGAGAAACCGCACCCTCTCCCGCCCGAGCGTGGCCAGCGTCTGCCAGGCCGCGGTGACGTCGCGGAAGCCGTGCTTCGCCAGCACGTCGTGGATGAACGCATCGTCCGGCTCGGGGGCGAGGATCAGATCCACTTCGGGCTCGGGCGCCTCGTCGTCGGGGAACGCGTCGTGCAGCAGATGGTCGAGGATCTTCCGGTTGAGGGTGGTCGCCTCCGCGAGGGCCCGCTCCATCCGGTCGCGGCCCTCCGGGCCCGCGCCGAAGCCCGCCCGAACCGCCAGGCGGCCGCGTTCCTCGTCCGTCGTTGGCAGCCGATGAGTCTGGCGGTCGTAAAGAATCTGGAGCCGGTGCTCGATCATCCGCAGGAGCGTGTAGCTGCGTTCCAGGATCTCCCGCTCCTGGTCGGTGAGGCTGCCCGCTTCCGCGAGCCTGCGGATCGCGTCGAGCGTGCTGCCGGTGCGGACGGCGGGCATGTCACCGCCGGCGAGCAACTGCAGAAACTGAATCGTGAACTCGATGTCGCGGATGCCGCCCCGCCCGTGCTTCACGTCGCGGTCGTCGCCCCCCTCGCGGGCCGTCCGCCGCTCGATCTGCCGCTTGAGCGCCTTGATGCCGGAGATGTCGGCCCGCGACAGCCAGCGGCGATACACCCAGGGCTCCAGTTCGGCGAGCACCCGGCCGCCGAGCGAAGCGTCGCCCGCCACGAACCGCGCCTTGACCCATGCCTGCCGTTCCCAGGTTCGCCCCAGTTGGTCGTAGTACTGCAGCAGTTGGTCGATCGGCATCACGACCGGTCCGGTGGAGCCGTGCGGCCGGAGCCGTAGATCGACCCGGTAGGCGATGCCCAGATCGGTCGGCTCCGTGATCAAGCGGACGGTTTCCTGCACCACCCGCTCGAAAAACTCCTGCGTCGTGCCCGGCTTGGATCCGGAGACGCGGCCGTCTCCGGACGAGACGAAGACGAGGTCGATGTCGCTGGAGTAATTGAGTTCACTGCCGCCGAGCTTGCCGAGGGCGAGCGCCGCGATCGTGGCCGGTTCCCCCTGCGGC
>CAZONY010000111.1:0-1166 GCA_964581215.1 uncultured Chitinophagaceae bacterium
GGCTCGAGCCGCTCATCCCGGGAATCCCGGTGGGCGTGTCGTGCCTGTGCGGGCCAGGGTCCATCGACGTGCTCCCTGCCCTCCGGCAGTTTTTCACCCCCGGCGACGAGCCCCGCTACCTGGAAAGCGGCCCGCTCGGCGACGCGGCAGCCGGTGCCCGTGCCGCCCTCCTTGCCCGGCGGGCCGTGACCGCGATCGAGCGGGCGGCCGACGGCAGCCCGGCCCGGGGATGGGTGGGAGTCGACATGATCCTCGGGCCACGGCAGGATGGGCGCGACGATCGCGTGCTGGAAGTCAATCCGCGGCTGACGACGTCGTTCGTCGGCCACTCGCGGGGGAGTTCATCCAGCCTCGTGCGGTCGATGCTCGACCGCGCGTGCCGTTCCTGTGACGCCATCCCCAGCCCATGACCTGATCGCCCTCGACATCGGCGGCGCCAACATCAAGGCTGCCGACGGCCTCGGCTGGGCGGCGAGCGAGCCGTTCGCCATGTGGCGGGAATGGCAACGGCTCCCTGAGACACTGGGCCGCTTCCTGGTGTCGCGCCCCGGCCGCGTGGTGGCCACGATGACCGGTGAGATCGCCGATTGCTTCCCGTCGCGGCAGGCCGGCGTCGAGCACATCGTCGCCGCCCTCGTCTCCGCGGCGGGGACTGCCGATGTCGGCCTCTACACGACCGACGGTCGGCTGGTCCCAGCATCCGAGGCCATCGCCCAGGCCCGCCTCGTGGCCGCTTCCAACTGGCACGCCGTAGCCCGCCTCGCAGCGTCGGTGGCACCCGCCGACCGTACGCTTCTCATCGACATTGGCTCGACCACGACCGACATCATCCCGATCCAGGGCGGCCGGCCGATGCCGGTGGCTCGGGATGATGCGGGCCGAATGGCGTCCGGAGAACTGGTCTACACCGGCATGGAGCGGACGCCCGTCTCCGCGATCGTCCGCCGGCTGCCACACCGCGGATTCCGACGACCGGTCGCGGCCGAACGATTCGCCCAGTCGCAGGATGCCTGGCTGGTGCTCGGCGCGTTGCCGGAGGAGCCATCGACCACCGACACCGCCGACGGCCGGCCCGCCACCCGCGAGGCGGCTCGCATCCGACTGGCTCGCACGATGCTGCTCGATCCCGAGTCGTTCACGGCCGACGATGCCCGCGTGGCCGCCGG
>CAZONY010000111.1:1176-4909 GCA_964581215.1 uncultured Chitinophagaceae bacterium
CGCTGCGGCGCAGGCCAGGCAGGTGGCCCGCGCGCTCGCCCGAGTCGCCCGGATCAGCGGCTGGAAGCCCGATGGGATCGTACTCTCCGGCCATGGCGATGCCCTCGCCTCGCAGGTCATCGAACAAATCGGCTGGCATCCGCGTATCGTGACCTTGGGGTCGCACTTGTCGCCGGCCCTGTCAAGGGTGGCGCCGGCGCACGCGCTGGCGATGATCGCGCGGGGAACGATTCCATGAACGGCCGGTGGCAGTTCGGCGCGATCCGCTCTCCGGAACCGGAAGACGATCCGCGCCCGCTGGTGCTGAAGATCGGCGGCAGCCTGCTGTCGCTGCCCGGCTGGCCGCACCTGCTCGAGGCATTGATCGCCCGTGTCGGCGATGTGCCCCTCACGGTGGTCGTCGGCGGCGGCGCGATCGTGGAGGGCCTGCGGGAGATCGATGCGGCCGCTCCGCAGCCGGCAGGGCTCATGCACGATCTCGCCATCGATGCCATGCACTTCACCGCCCGGCTCGTGTCGCGCGCGACCGGGCTGGCCATCATGGCCCGGCCCTCGTGCACCGCCTCGGCGGGCATTCTCGACGTGCCGCTCTGGCTCATGAAGAGCGACGCGGCGACGGCTCTTCCGGCGAGCTGGGACGTGACCAGCGATTCGCTCGCAGCCTGCGTCGCCCGCGACTGCGGCGCGGGCCTGATGCTCGCCAAGGCGAGTCCGCCCCCCCCGTGGCCGGAGGGTGATGATCAAGGCATGCTTCGCCACCTGGCGGAAGCGGGGTGGATCGACCATTTTTTCCCGACGGCGGCCACCGGCGTGGCGAGGATCGGATGGTGCGCGCCGCGCGAGACGGTCGCTACCAGCGCCACGCGTCGGCGGGCCGATTCGTGAGCGACGCGGAGCGGATGTCGGCGAGGTCGTCCACCGCGACCGCCTCGCTGGCGAAGGCCCAAGGCTGGAACTGTACGCCCCCCGAGGCCGTCACCACCCACGTCTTGCCCTTCCGCATCTTCGTGGCCACGGTCGGCACGGTCGCCGCGACCGCGTAGGCGGGTAGCGGCAGGGTCTCGTCGTCGAGTAGGGGCTGCATGTCCAGGCCGGCCCGGGCACCGAGTTGACGGCCGTGGATCAAGGCGGCCACGACGGCGAGATCGACGCAATTGACCAGCTCGGCAAAGATCGGCTGCTGTGCCGCGACCGCGTCGTAGTGCGCGGTCATCGCCGCACACCACTTCTTCGCGATGGCATCGGCCGCCCCCTGCCCACGCTTGACGCCGTCCTTGCCGAATACGTCGCTCTCGGTGAGGCAGGTCATCCGGCGGCCGTTGATTCCCCAGGCGAGTTCGTCGGCATCGCGGCTGATGGGGTCGTAGGAAGGCTCGAGCCAGAAGCGTGGCAGCGAGGCCGCGGCGCCGCCGGCGGGAATCAGCGACGGATAGCTGGGCAGGCCCTGCACGCCCGACGGCTCGAGCCCCATGCCGATCCGCTTCATCCGGTAGTCGGCGGCCACCAGCACGTGCGCGAACCGGGTATTCCCCGGCACGCCGCCGACGGTCACGATCTGCGGCCCGAGCGATTCCTCCATGCGGCGGACGGTGGCGTCGGGATCGGGCCCGATCATGCCCCGCTGGGTTTTGAAGAATGCCTGAAGACGGCCGAGCCCTTCGGGCGTCGGGTCGATCGAGCAGCGGATGCCGCCCGAGCGGGCCGCATCGATCGCCCGCAGCGCGGCGATGAAGTCTTCCAGGTGGAGCAGCGGTCGCTTGGATGCCGCGCCGACGGCCGTGCCGGTGGCATCGATCGTGATGGCATCGGCCGGCCCAGCCAGGACGATGTCATGCCGTTCCGTATCCACGAACACGTGCGTGATCCGCTCCAAGCCGCCCAGAAACATGATCTCGGGCGGCAGCGGCTTCCCCGCCGCCGCCTTCAGCGCGCCGATGAGCCCGGCCAGCGACACCTTGCGCAGTTCCGTGGCGCCTTCTTCCACCCCGGCGGCCCCGGCTGCCAGGGCGGCCCGCCGCTCCGCGGCCAGCGACTCCCGGGCGGCGCCGTCGAGGTTCTTCACGATCCCCGACGCATCGATGGAGATGCCTCCCACCGCCTGACCAAAACCACCGAAGCCTCCGCCCCCGACTCCCTGGGCCCGGGCCGGCGCGGCCGGGCAGGCCGCGACGAGGGCGGTGACGACGATGCCGATCAATCCCAGTCGGTCACGGATGGCAGAACCGTGGAGCATGGCAGACCTCGAAACGGGGCGAACGGGGCGACCGGGGGCAGATGCTAGTCCGTCGTCAGTTCCCCGGCAAACCCGATCCGACCGTGAAAAACGCCGGTTTTACCCGTTCCCGGCCGGAGGCTCCCCAACGCCCCGTCCGTGGTGCATCATGCATGGCTGGGAGGATGCCTGGTGACCACTCCGTTTCATCTGCTGGTTCGCGACCCGGTCGCCGGCCCGAGCACCGTTGCGCTGGCCGCCGGTGAGCGGATCACGATCGGGCGGGCCCCCTCCAACCGGATCGTGCTGCACGACGACCGGGCCAGCCGGTCCCATGCGGAACTCCATCACGCCGATACGGGCTGGATCATCCGTGATCTCGACAGCCGCAACGGAACGCTCGTGGCGGGCGAACCGCTGACAGGCGACAGGGTGTTGGCCTCGGGCGACGTGATCACGATCGGCCGTGCCGAGATCATGTTCTCCGTCGGCGACCCGCCCACCGACCCCTCGGGTGAGCCCGTCACCAGTGGTGCCGCCACCCATGCGATGTCGGCCGAAGTGGAGTCGTGGCAGCAATCGATCGTGCACCGCCGGGCCCGCGGTCGGCTGCTCGACGACATCCGCGAATCATCCGACAACCTGCCGCGGGTGGGGCGTGCGGCCGGTGAACTCTGCCGGCTGTCGTTCGCCCTCGGCAAGGCCGCGACACCGGCCGATGCGGCCGCAGTGGCGCTCGAAGCCGCGGTGCCGGGCGTGGCCGCGGCCCGTGGGGCGGTGCTGCTGCCCGCGGCGCTCGCCGACCTTCCCGCCGGCGGCCCGGTGCCGCCCGAGATGCTCCAGCCGGCCGCGGCCGTTCCCGCCACCGGCAACGTCGCCGTGCCTCCGGGGGCCGTGGCGACCGTGCTCGCGACCGACGAGGCCGTGCTCGCCTGCGCCGTCGTGGACGGCGGCGGCACGTCGAGCATCACGGCGCCCGTGCGGCTCGCCGGCCGGCCGATCGGGATCCTGCACGTCGAGATCGACACCCGCCAGCGCACGGGCACGGCCGACGATCTCGACTTCGTCATGGCGATCTGCGACGCGATGGGCGTGGCGCTGGAAAATCTCTCGACCCGCGAACGGCTCTCGACGAAGCTCGCCAGTACGGCCGACGAAAACGAGCGCCTGCGGCAGCGGCTGCGGGCCGAGTCGAAGATCGTCGGCGGCAGCGACGTCCTGCAGGGCATCCTCGGGCAGGTCGTGCGGGTGGCGACCACGAAGGCCACCGTGCTGATCCGTGGCGAAAGCGGCGTCGGCAAGGAGCTGGTGGCCGGCGCCATCCACGATGCCAGCGACCGCAAGCGGGGGCCGTTCGTCTGCCTCAACTGCGCCGCCCTCTCGGAAACGCTCCTGGAGAGCGAACTGTTCGGCCACGAAAAGGGCGCCTTCACCGGCGCGACGGAGCGGAAGTTCGGCAAGTTCGAGTCGGCCCACAAGGGCACGCTCTTTCTCGACGAGATCGGCGAGATGAGCGCGGCC
>CAZONY010000111.1:4919-7725 GCA_964581215.1 uncultured Chitinophagaceae bacterium
GCCACCAACCGCGACCTCGAGGAGGCCGTGAAGGGGGGCGATTTTCGCCGCGATCTCTACTTCCGGCTGAAGGTCGTGGAGATCCTCGTGCCGCCGCTGCGGAAGCGGCCGGAAGACGTGGACGTGCTGGCCCGGCACTTCCTGGAACGGTTCGCGGCCGAAACCGGCCGCCGCGTGGAGGGCTTTGCCGCCGACGCCGTGGAGGCGATGCGGGCCTATCATTGGCCGGGCAACATCCGCGAACTGCGGAACTGCATCGAGCGGGCCGTGGTGCTCGCCCCGGGGCCGCGGATCGAGGCGAGCGACCTCGCCCTGAGCCAGCTCGCCGCGCCGGGCGAGACGGGCCGGATTCCGAGCGTGCGCACGTCCACCTACACGCCGCAGTCGCTCGACGAACTGGAGCGCAAGCACGTGCTGGCGACGCTCGAGGCGGTGGGGGGCAACAAGACGAAGGCAGCGGCGATCCTCGGCATCGAGCGCTCGACCCTCGACCGCAAGCTTGCCCGCTGGGCGAAGCAGTAGGGCGGCGGCGCTCGCCGGTCGCAGGACGGCCTCACGATAGCCCGAAGTATCGCTTCCACCGCTCGACATCCTCGGGCCCGGGTTCGGGAGGCTTCGCCTCGGTCGGTCGGCGACGGGCATGGCTCCGCTCCCGACGCTCGGCAAGCCACTCGTCACTTCCCACGGCCGTCGCCCGCCGCCGCCGGGCCGCCGCCTGCAGGCGGCGGTCGCTCGACACGACGACCAGATCCCGCGGGGCGTCGGCGTCCTCGACGAGCTCTTCGATCAGCGAATCGGCATCGGGATACTCGCGGGCATACCAGACGCGAAGCGGGCCGTGCGTGCAGCGTCCCGGCAGGCCGTCGGGGGCCCGCACGGCGTCGAACACGACGATCGTCCGGGCCGCCTCGTCGCCGAGCAGATCGAGCAGCAGGTCGAGTAGCGCGATCCGCGACTGCTCGAAACCTCGCGGGCCACGGTCCTTGCCGAACACGCCCGAGGCATGGAGCAGGTTGTAGCCGTCGATGATGAGGGTCATGACCCGAGGCGATACTTCACGCGACCGCCGACGATGGTGGCCACCGCCCGCCCCTGCAGCGTCCAGCCGTGGAAGGGCGAGTTCACGCTCTTGGAGTGAAACGTCCCGACATCGACGGTCCACGACCGCTCGGGGTCGATGAGCGTGATGTCGGCGATGGCCCCGGGACGGAGCGTGCCCCGATCGATGCCGAGGATCCGGGCGGGCAGCGTGCTCATCGCCTCCACCAGCCGCGGCCAGCCGATGCGCCCCGGCGCGACCAGCCGCGTCACCGCGAGCCCGACGGCCGTCTCGAGGCCGAGGATGCCGAAGGGAGCCCGATCGAGTTCGAGCATCTTCTTCTCGAGGGCGTGGGGCGCGTGGTCGGTGGCGATGCAATCGATCGTGCCATCGACGAGGCCGGCGATGATCGCATCGACGTCGGCGGCGGTCCGTAGCGGCGGGCTCATCTTGCAGTTGGAGTCGAAGGCCCGCAGGGTTTCGTCGGTGAGCGTGAAGTGGTGCGGGCAGGCCGCGGCCGTCACCGCCCGCACGAGGGCCACGCCCCCCGCCGTGGAGACGTGCATCACGTGCAGCCGGCCTCCGGTCGTCTCGGCCAGTGCGATGTCGCGACCGATCATCACGTCCTCGGCCGCCGGCGGCATGCCGGGCAGCCCGAGCACGAGCGACACGAGCCCCTCGTTCATGACGCCGCCGCGGGAGAGTTCGAGCACCTCCTCGTGGGCGAGGATCGGCTTGTCGAACATCCGGCAATACTCGAAGGCCCGTCGCATCAGTTCGGCGTCGGCGACGGGCGCCCCGTCATCGCTGAAGGCCACCGCCCCCGCTTCCACGAGCTGGCCGATCTCGGCCAACTCCTTGCCCTCGCGGTTGCGGCTGACACAGGCGACGACGAACACGTTGCACGCGTCGGCCCGGGCCGCCTTCTGGTGGATGAACTCCACCACGCCCTGCGTGTCGATCGGCGGCTCGGTGTTGGGGATGCAGGCCACGCTCGTGAACCCGCCCGCCACCGCCGCACGGCAGCCCGTGGCGATCGTCTCGTCCTCCTCGCGGCCCGGCTCGCGGAGGTGGACGTGCATGTCCACGAGGCCGGGGCAGACGACCAGCCCCGCCGCGTCGATCGTCTCATCGGCCCCGCGGGAGCCGACGCCCACGGATTCGATCCTGCCGTCCCGCACGAGCACGTCAGCGACGCGGTCGATCCCCTGCGCCGGATCCACCACCCGTCCACCGCGAATGAGAAGCGTGGCCATTAGATGGTCCTCGTCACGACGTTCGGGGATACCCGGCCACCGGCGTCGCCGCCCGACTGCCGGGGGCCGCAGGTGAGCCACAGCACGCCCATCCGCACCGCCAGACCGTTGGTGACCTGGTCGAGAATCAGCGACTGCGGGCAATCCGCCACCTCCGCGGTCACCTCGACCCCGCGGTTGATCGGCCCGGGCGCGAGGATCAGCAGGTCTTTCTTGGCCCGCCGCAGCCGCTCCCGCGTCATCGCGTAGAGATGGGCGTATTCTCGCACCGACGGGAAGGGGCGGGTGTTCTGCCGCTCGAACTGGATGCGTAGCAGGTTGAGCACGTCGCAGCGGGGCACGATCTCGTCGAGGCTGTGCGACACCTCCACGCCCAGCTCCCGCCACCGGTCGGACACAAGCGTGGGGGGCCCGCAGAGGATCACCTTCGCGCCGAGCTTCGTCAGCCCCCAGAGGTTCGACCGCGCGGTACGGCTGTGGGCGATGTCGCCCACCAAGCCCACCGTCACGC
>CAZONY010000112.1:0-7701 GCA_964581215.1 uncultured Chitinophagaceae bacterium
CGGCCCTCCGAGCCTGACGAAGCCAAAACGGTTGGCGAGCCGGGGATCCGGTGAACCCGACGCCGGATGGGCAGGCCGGATGGTAGGCTGTCGGACTCCAGTCGGTTGCAGGTCTTCAGGGCAGTCAGGAGCGGGTCATGAACCAGTCGCCACGGCAGCAGCTCGAAAAAGAAATCGAGGGCGTGCGGGAGATGCACGAGTCGCTCGTGCGAGGAGCCGGCGGCACCCCGGGGGGCACCTGGCTGTTCTTCGCAGGGCTCGTGCTCGCGGCGGCAGGCATCTGGTTCTTTCTTTCCAATGTCCACGTCACCACCATGCCGATCGGCATGGTGTCGGGGATGTTCAATCGGGGCCTGTTCGGCGACGGCATGCCGGCGATGAGCACGGGCGTGGTGTTCGCCCCGATCTTCGCCGGCCTCGTGCTGCTCTTTTATGACGCCCGCTGGAAATGGGGCTGGGCCCTCTTCTATGTCGGCCTGGCGCTGATCGTGATCGAGATCCTGAGCCGGATCCAGTTCCTGATGAACATGCGGACGAGCAATCTGCTCCTCATGATGGGCATGGTGGCCGCGGGCATCGGCATGATGCTGCGAAGCTTCCGCGACGGCGGCCAGCCGCCGGCGGGGCCGGTCGAGACACCGCCCCAGTCGTGAGCAGCTTGCACCGGCACCCCTGCAGGAGAACCCATGCGACGAATGCTGTTTTCCCTGACGCTGCTGCTGCTCGCGACGACCGCGCGGGCCGATGAGCGGGCGATCGTGCTGCCGGGCCGCGAGGCGAAGATCCATGGCACGCGGCTCCGCTACGAGCCCGAGGCTCACAAGCAGACGCTCGGCTTCTGGACGCAGGCGGCCGACGCCGCCGAGTGGACGTTTTCGGTGCCCCGGCAGGGCGAGTACGAGATCGAGGTGCTGCAAGGGTGCGGTGCGGGGCAGGGTGGCAGCACGATGCGGATCACGGTCGATGGCGGCCGCGACGGCGCGCCCGAACCGATCGACTTTGCCGTCGAGGAGACGGGCCACTTCCAGGCGTTCACGCCGCGGGCCGTGGGCCGCGTCACGCTCGCGGCGGGCCCGCACGGCATCCGCGTGCAACCGAAGACCATCGCCAAGGCCGCCTGCTGCGACATCCGGGAGGTGCGGCTCGTGCCGGTCGTCGCCATCCCGAAACCGGCCAAGCGACCGAACATCGTCTTCATCTTCACCGACGACCACGCCCAGCACGCGCTCTCCTGCTACGGCTCGACCGTGAACGCCACGCCCCACCTCGACAGGCTCGCCGCCGGCGGAGCCCGGTTCACCAACTCGTTCGTCACCAACTCGATCTGCACGCCCAGCCGGGCCACGCTCCTGACCGGCCAGTATTCGCACAAGAACGGGGTGCCGGTCTTCAACGCCTTCGACGGCACGCGCGACACGGTGGCGAAGCGGCTGCAGGAGGGGGGCTACCACACCGGCATGATCGGCAAGTGGCACCTCGGCACCGACCCCACCGGCTTCGATCGCTGGATCGTGCTGCCCGGCCAGGGAGCCTACTGGAACCCGACCTTTCTCGTGCCGGGAGGCACGATCTCGATCGCCGGGCACTGCACCGACATCACCGGCGATCTCGGCGTCGAGTTCATCAGGACGCGGCCGGCCGACAAGCCGTTTTTCCTGATGCTCCACCAGAAGGCCCCGCACCGCGACTGGTCTCCCGACGAGCGGAACAAGGCGCGGTTCAAGGATGCCGTGTTTCCCGAGCCGACGACGCTGTTCGACGGGTATGCGACGCGTCCGGCCGCGCTCCCGGAGAACGAGCAGACGATCGCCCGCCACCTGACCAACCGCGATCTCAAGCGGGAGCCGCCGGCGGGCCTCGAAGGCAAGGAGCGACAGCGGTGGCTGACCGCCGCGCCGAAGAGCATCGAAGTGGACGGCCGGACGCTCACCGGGGACGATCTCGTCCGGTGGAAGTATCAGCGGTTCATGCAGGACTATCTTGCCTGCGTGCAGGGCGTGGACGACAACGTCGGCAAACTCCTCGATTTTCTCGACGAGGCCGGCCTCGCCGACGACACGATCGTGATCTACTCCACCGACAACGGCTGGTATCTCGGCGACCTGGGCCTCTACGACAAGCGGTTCATGTATGAGCCGGGGCTGCGGGTGCCGCTTCTCGCCCGGGGGCCGGGCATCGCGCCGGGCATCGCTCCCGACGCGTTCGTGGCGAACATCGATCTCGCGCCGACGTTTCTCGACCTGGCCGGCCTGCCGATCCCCGATTCAATGCAGGGCCAGAGCCTCGTGCCGCTCCTGCGGGGCGAGACACCCGCCGGCTGGCGGCGGAGCGTCTACTACCGCTACTACCACGACCCCGGCCACCACAACACGCGGGCCCATTACGGCGTGCGCACGGCCACCCACAAGCTCATCCATTACTGGAAGAAGGATGCCTGGGAGCTGTTCGATCTCGTCGCCGATCCGCACGAGCAGCACAATCTGCTCTTCGACGCCACGGAGGCGAAGTCGCCCGGCGTGGCCACGACGTTCGCGGCGCTCAGGGCCGAGATCGGGAGGCTTCAGCGGGAGTACGACGACGACGGCCTCTACGCCGACCCGGCCGAATGGCCGCCCGGAGCCGTGGACGGGCCCTTCGAGGGGCGGGAGCCGCGGGGGAAGAAGACCGTCGCCGAGGCGATCGCGATCGCCGGTGAGTGACGGCCTGCCGGCGGGGCCCTTGACCAGCCGCGGATAATGCATCGATCGCCGCCGATGGACCGGGCTTTCCCCCGAGGGCCTCGTCCATGCCGGATGCCGTCGCCGCGCTCCCCAACATGCCCGACTACGAACGGGCCCGGCGGGAATTTTCCTGGGCTGCCGCGCGGAAGCTCCTCACGGGGCTGCCGTTCCGCCGGGGCCTCAACATCGCCCACGAGGCAGTCGATCGTCATGCCCTGTCGGAGCGGGCCCCGCACGTGGCCATCCGGGCGCTCTCCCTGTCGGGCTCCCGTCGGGACATCACCTACGAACAGCTTTCCGCGGAGAGCAGCCGGTTCGCCAACGTGCTCGAGCACCGTGGCGTCGGGGCCGGGGAGCGCGTGTTCGTGCTCCTGCCCCGGATTCCGGAACTCGTCGTCGCGGCGCTGGGCACGCTGAAAGCCCGTGCCGTGTTCGCGCCCCTCTTCGCCGCCTTCGGCCCCGAGCCGATCCGGGCGCGGGCGGCGATCGGCCGGCCGACGGTGCTCGTCACCACGCAGGGGCTCTACCGTCGCAAGGTGGCCGGCATCCGCGACCGGCTCGACTCGGTCGAGCACGTGATCCTCGTGCCCGACGAGGCGGGGCCGCTCCCCGCGGGCACGATCGATTTCCACGAGGCGCTGGCCCGCGCGGAGGAGCGTCACACCATCGGCGCCACGTCGCCCGAGGATCCCGCGCTGCTCCACTTCACCAGCGGCACGACCGGCACCCCCAAGGGCGCGATCCACGTGCATGAGGCGGTCGTCGCCCACCACGTTACGGGACTCACGGCCCTCGACCTGCATCCCGACGACGTCTTCTGGTGCACCGCCGATCCCGGCTGGGTGACCGGCACCTCCTACGGCATCATCGCGCCGCTCACCCACGGCGTGACGACCATCCTCGATGCCGGCGAGTTCGACGCCGGGCGGTGGTGGCGCATCCTGCAGGACGAGGGCGTGAACGTCTGGTACACGGCGCCCACGGCGATCCGGATGCTGATGCGGGCGGGCACGGATCTCGCCCGTTCGTTCGATACGAGTCGCCTGCGTTTCGCGGCCAGCGTGGGGGAGCCGCTCAATCCCGAGGCGGTGGTCTGGGGCCGGGAGGCATGCGGCCACATGTTCCACGACACCTGGTGGCAGACCGAGACCGGCGGCATCATGATCGCCAACGTCGCCTCCCTCGAGATCCGCCCCGGCTCGATGGGCAAGCCGCTGCCCGGTGTCGAGGCGGCGGTGGTGGAGCGGCGGTCGGACGGACGGGTGGTCGAGATTCGCGAGCCCGATCGCCAGGGGGAACTCGCGTTGCGGCCCGGCTGGCCGGCGATGTTCCGCGGCTACTGGAACGATCCGCAGCGGTATGCCGCCTGCTTCGCCGACGGCTGGTATCTCACCGGCGACCTCGCCCGCCGCGATGCCGACGGCTACTACTGGTTCGTCGGCCGGCGCGACGACGTCATCAAGACATCGGGGCATCTCGTCGGCCCCTTCGAGGTGGAGAGCGTGCTGCTGGAGCACGCGGCCGTGGCCGAGGCGGGGGTGATCGGCGTGCCCGACCCGAGCGCCTACGAGATCATCAAGGCGTTCGTGTCGCTGAAACCGGGTGTCGCGCCGACGCCCGCGCTGGAAAAGGAGCTGCTCGGTTTCGCCCGCACGCGGCTGGGCGCCGCCGTCGCGCCCCGGCAGATCGTCTTCATCGCCAGCCTGCCACGGACGCGGAGCGGGAAGATCATGCGGCGGCTGCTCAAGGCCCGCGAACTGGGCCTCCCCGAAGGGGATCTCTCGACGCTCGAGCCGGACGCCGCCGACGCCACGGGGAGTTTGCCATGACGCCGCTTCTGGCGACGCCCCATGCCCTCGCCCTGCTCGAGCGGATGCTGCTCGTGCGGGTGTTCGAGGAGAAGGCGGCCGAGTGCTACATGGCGGGGGCGATCCGTGGGTTCCTCCACCTGGCGATCGGGCAGGAGGCGGTGGCCGTCGGGGCGCTCGAGGCGATCGGCCCCGAGGATCGGATCGTGGCCGCCTACCGGGAGCATGCCCATGCGCTGGTGCGGGGAATGCCGCCGGCCGCCGTGATGGCGGAGATGTTCGGCAGGGTGACGGGCTGCTGCCGCGGCCGCGGCGGGTCGATGCATCTTTTCGACGTGGCGCGGCGGTTCTACGGCGGCAACGCGATCGTGGCCGGCGGGATGCCGCTGGCGGTGGGGCTGGCGCTGGCCGACCGCATGCGGCAGTCCCCGCACGTGACCTGCTGCTTTTTCGGGGACGGGGCCGTGGCGGAGGGGGAGTTTCACGAGTCGCTCAACCTCGCCGCCCTGTGGAAGCTGCCGGTGCTGTTCCTCTGCGAGAACAACTTCTACGCAATGGGCACGGCGCTGGAGCGCCATCAGTCGATGCCCCGCATCCACCTCAAGGGCGCGGCCTATCGGATCGACTCGGCCGTGGTGGACGGCATGGACGTGCTGGCCGTCGAGGGTGCGGCCCGACTGGCGATGGAATGCGTCCGTGGCACCGGGCAGCCATATCTGCTGGAGGCCCGCACGTATCGGTTTCGCGCCCACTCGATGTACGACCCGGAACTCTATCGCCCGAAGGACGAGGTGGAGCGGTGGCGGCAGCGCGACCCGCTGGCGACTTTCCCGGCGCGGCTGCGAGAGTGGGGGATGCTCGACGACGCGGAGTGGCGGGCGATGCAGGCCCGCGTGCGGGGCGTCGTGGATGCGGCGGTGGCCGAGGCCGAGGCCGCCGGGCACGAGCCCCCGGAGTCGCTCGAGACGGGCGTGTATGCCGAGGAGCGACCAGCATGCCCCTGCTGAGCTATCGCGAGGCGGTGCGGCAGGCGCTTCGCGAGGCGCTCGCCGGCGATGCCCGTGTCTTCCTCATGGGGGAAGACGTGGGGCTCTATGGCGGCGCCTATGCCTGCAGCAAGGGGCTGCTCGACGAATTCGGGCCGGAGCGGGTTCGGGATGCGCCGCTCTCGGAGTCGGCCTTCGTGGGAGCCGGGATCGGGGCGGCGCTGGCGGGCCTGCGGCCGATCGTCGAGATCATGACGATCAACTTCAGCCTGCTGGCCCTCGACCAGATCGTGAACAACGCGGCGACGCTGCGGCACATGAGCGGAGGGCAGGCGGGGGTGCCGCTGGTGATCCGGATGGCGACCGGCGCCGGCCGTCAGGTGGCCGCCCAGCACTCGCACAGCCTCGAGGTGTGGTTCGCGCACGTGCCGGGGCTCAAGGTGCTCGCCCCCGCCACCCCGCAGGATGCCCGCTGGATGCTGTCCGCGGCGCTGGCCGATCCCGATCCGGTGGTGATCGTCGAGCACGCGCTGCTCTATTCGCGGGAGGACGAGGTCGCCGAATCGGCCGACGGTTTCGATGCGTGGCGGGCGGTGGTGCGGCGCGAGGGGCGGGACGTGAGCCTCGTCACCTCCGGAGGCGCGCTGGGAAAATGCCTGGCGGCCGCCGAGACGCTCGCCGCCGACGGGATCGAGGCCGAGGTGCTCGATCTGCGGTGCCTGCGGCCGCTGGACATGGACGCGATCGTGGCCTCGGTCGCGAAGACCGGGCGGGCCGTCGTGGTGGACGAGGGCTGGAAGACCTGCGGGCTGGCCGCCGAAATCTCGGCCTCGATCGCCGAGCGGATGTTCGGCGATCTCGCCGCACCGGTGGCCCGCGTCTGCGCGGTCGAGGTGCCCGTGCCCTACGCCAAACATCTCGAAGACGCCGCCCTTCCGAGCGTCGCACGAATCGTCGCCGCCTGCCGTTGACACCCATGCACACCTTCACGATGCCCACGCTCGGAGCCGACATGGAGGCCGGCACGCTCGTCACCTGGCGGAAGCAGCCGGGCGACCCGGTGAGCCGTGGCGACGTGATCGCCGAGGTCGATACCGACAAGGGCGTGATCGACGTCGAGGTGTTCGCCGAGGGAGTGCTGGAGGAACTCCTCGTGAAGCCGGGCACCCGCGTGCCCGTGGGCGCGCCCCTGGCCACGATCCGTGAAAGCGAGGCCGGCCCGGCCCCCACCGGCACGGCGGCGCCCCTTCCGCCTGCCCCGGAAAGGAAACAGCCCCCGCCACTCCCGCCCGCCGCCGATCGGCTCGACCGGATGCGGCACGCGATTGCCGCAGCGATGGCTCGCTCGAAGCGGGAGATCCCGCACTACTACCTCTCCACCACCATCGACCTCCATCGCGCGATCGCCTGGCTGGCCCGCGAGAACGAGTCGCGACCTCCGGAGCGGCGGCTGTTGGCGGGCGTGCTCCTGCTCAAGGCGGCGGCGCTCGCGCTACGGAAATTTCCCGAGCTGAACGCCGTGTGGGAACGCGACCAGATGCAAACGAAGGGGGAGATCCACGTGGGCATGGCGATTTCCCTGCGTCAGGGAGGGCTCGTCATCCTCGCCATCCACGACACGCCCTCCCGGAGCCTCGACGACCTGATGGCAGCCGTCCGCGACCTCACCGAGCGGGCCCGCGCCGGTCGGATCAGGAGCTCCGAACTGGCCGACTCCTCGATCACCGTGACGAGCCTCGGCGACCGCGGCGTGGACGAGGTGTTTGGCGTGATCTATCCGCCGCAGGTGGCGCTGGTCGGCTTCGGCAGGGTCGGTGAGCGGCCGTGGGTGGCCGACGGCGGCCTCTGCGTGCGGCCCGTGGTGAAGGCCACGCTCTCGGCCGACCATCGCGTCAGCGACGGCCATCGGGGCGGGCTCTACCTCGAGGCGATCGACGCGCTCCTGCAGGAGCCGGAGAAGCTGTGAGCGGCGCGCAGGGGACGATCCGCGAGACGGTGCTGAACATCCTCGGCGGGATCGCGCCGGAAGCCGATCTTGCCGGCCTCGCGGCCGAGGCCAACTTTCGCCGCGATCTCGACCTCGATTCGGTCGATTTCCAGACGTTCATCATCCGGCTCTCGACGGCGCTCGACGCCCACATTCCCGACCGCGATGCCGGGAAGCTCACCACGCTGGCCGGATGCGAG
>CAZONY010000113.1:0-1756 GCA_964581215.1 uncultured Chitinophagaceae bacterium
GTCTTCATGCGGCCCGAAACCGCCCAGGGCATCTTCGTGAACTTCAAGAACGTGCTGGACACGTCGCGCGTGCGGGTGCCCTTCGGGATCGCCCAGATCGGCAAGAGCTTCCGCAACGAGATCACGCCGCGCAACTTCACGTTTCGGTCCCGCGAGTTCGAGCAGATGGAAATCGAATTCTTCTGCAAGCCGGCCGACTCGGCGGCCTGGTATCGCTACTGGCGCGACCGGCGGTGGAAGTGGTATCTCGACCTCCGCCTCACTGCCGGCAAGCTGCAGCTCCGGGAGCACGGCGCCGACGAGCTTTCCCACTATTCCGTGGGCACGGCCGACATCGAATACGCCTTTCCATTTCTCGCCCCGGGGGAATTCGGCGAGCTGGAGGGGATCGCCCACCGCGGCGATTTCGACCTTCGCAGCCACATGGAGGGCAAGCTCGTGCGGCAGGACGGCGCGCTCGTGCTCGAAACGGGCCCCGACGGCAAGCCGCGGCACAGGGGGAGCGGCAAGGATCTGTCCTATTTCGATGACATCACGCGGGAGCGGTACGTGCCCCATGTCATCGAGCCCTCGGCCGGTGCGGATCGGGCCGTGCTCGCGTTCCTCTGCGACGCCTACCACGAAGACGAGGTGCCCGACGAGGATGGCAAGCCCCGCAGCCGCACCGTGCTCAAGCTGCATCCGCGGTTGGCGCCTCTGAAGGCGGCCATCCTGCCACTGGTGAAGAAGGATGGCATGCCGGAGGTGGCGATCGACCTCTATCGGAAGCTCAAGCGGCACATGCCCTGCATGTACGACGAAAAGGGCTCCGTCGGCCGTCGCTATGCCCGACAGGACGAGGCGGGCACGCCGTGGTGCCTGACGATCGACGGCCAGACGCTCTCCGACCAGACCGTGACGCTCCGCGACCGCGACTCGCTCGCCCAGGAGCGGGTGCCGCTCGAGGAGGTGGTGGGGATGCTTCAGGACAAGCTGCGGTGATCCCGTCACTTTCGACCGTCTGTTCCCTCGACGCGCCGCTGGAGGTGATTCTCGAGGACTATGCGGCCGGCCACTGCGGCGCGATCGATCTCTGGCTCGGCCACGCCGAGGCGTTCGTGGAGCGGTCCGGCGTCGCGGCCCTGCAGGAGAGGATGGCCGCCCATGGCATCGCGCCCATCGCGGCGAGTTTCCAGGGCGGCCTGCTCACCAGCCAGGGGGAGGCCCGTCTCGAGCACTGGAAGCATTTCGAGGCCCGGCTCGCGATGCTCGGTGGGCTGGGCATTCCGGTCTTGGTGATCGCCGGCGATGCCTTCGGTCCGCTCGGACCGCAGGACCTGGGCCGGCTGTCGGCCAGCCTGGCCGAGGCGGCGAAGCGGGCCGCCGCCGCGGGCGTGCGGCTGGCGCTCGAATTCGATGCTCGGGCAAGCTTCCCCAACAACCTGCAGTCCGCCGTGGCCCTGGTGGAGGATGTCGGCCTGCCGTCGCTCGGGGTATGCCTCGACTGGTTTCACTTTACGGTGGGCCCGAGCAAGCCGCTCGACCTCTATCTGCTTTCCAACGAAACCCTTGCACACGTGCAGCTCTCCGACATCGCCGACGTACCCCGCGAGATGGCATCCGACGCCGACCGGATCCTGCCCGGGGAGGGATCGTCGCCGCCGGAGGCGATCGTCGCCCGCCTCCGGGAGATTGGTTACCAGGGGGCGGTTGCGGTCGAACTGCTCAACCCTGCCCTGTGGCGCGTGCCGCCGCGGCAGTTCGGCGAGATCGCGAT
>CAZONY010000113.1:1766-3216 GCA_964581215.1 uncultured Chitinophagaceae bacterium
TGATCTGGATGCCGTCGAACCGGGCGGGGGGCAGCGGCGGATCCTCGGCCAGGCGGAGATGTGACGCTTCGGCCTGGGGGCCTGCATGCGTGACTACAACGGATGCTCGCGCAGCCGGGCGGCCTGGGTCACGATCGAGTCGATCGGTCGCAGGGTTTCCGCCGTCATGCCCCGCGGCAGGATCTGGAAGTGGCGGGCGGTGGTCAGGAGGTCGATGACCTCCCCACAAAACCCCCGCCGCGTGACCCACAGGTCCGGATCGACCCGCTGCAGATCGACCGGCACGGAGTAGGTGCGGAGCGTCTTGCGGCGGGATCGCATGTAGTTGGGGAAGTAGGAGATGGCGAGTTCGCGGAGCGACCGATGGATCGGATCGCGATACCTCAGGAAGGCGCTGTTGCTCTTGGAGATGGCTCCCCAATGCCGCCCGCGACGGAAGACAGCGAGCACGTGGTCGTCATCTTTTTCGGCTCCCATGTCCACCAGGAGAGGCGGGTGCCCTGCCAGCCAGAGCGCGGCCGCCGCCACCAGCGCGCCCTCGAAGCAATGGGCGGCTCCGTCTTCCAGGACCCGGACGACCGAATTGGCGGTTTCCTGCCGCGAGTGATTCCAGCGGAGCCCGTCCACGAAATCCTGGATCCGCGGCGGCGTGCCCAGGCTGCCGAGGGTCTTGATCATGGGCTCGGGGAGGCCGAGTTTTTGCCCGAGTTTCCGCCCCAGTGTCTGCTTCAGGCTGTTTGAATCGCGCATCGCCGGCCGCCCCGAAGAGAGGAAATCCGCCGGGGAGATTACCCATCCTGCCGGCCGCGCACAAATTGCGACCAATTCGTCGACACGCGGGGGCTGTCTCGGCTACAAAACAAGAAGACGGAATTGAGACCCACGAACCGCTGGAGAAAGTCATGAGCATCGTGGCTGCACGCGGCCCTACCGGCGCGCTCTCGGTGGTGGGAATCGTGGTCGCGATCGCGGTGGGGCGAGTCGGGCTCGCCGATGGCCCCGGCTGCGGGGCACCGGCGTTGACCTTCGCCTACGGCAACGCGGGTTTCGCCTCTGGCTACAGCCGTTGGGTGCACGGATTGCCGACGCCAGTGGCCTCGTGCCAGCCACTGCGTCCGGCGTGTGGCCCCTGTTGGCGGCCGTGCCTGCCTCGTTTCTGTGCGCCGACGGTGGGCGGATGGCCGTGCCGACCGTTCTGGGGCTGGGGCGGCTGCGGCGTCGCTCGCTATGCCTGCCACGAATCGGTATTCCTGTCGGTCTCCCCCGGGGGATCGGCGACGTTTTTCTCCGGTCGCTTCGTACCGTGTGCCATCCCGTGGTATCCGTACGTCTGGGCGCCCATGCCGTGGCTGTCTGCCGTGAACCGACAGGCGGCGCCGATGCTCGCCGGAACGATGCCCGGGCATGCCGCGCCGCGTAATTCTTTGGATGCGGCGGTGTTCCGGCGGCT
>CAZONY010000113.1:3232-7406 GCA_964581215.1 uncultured Chitinophagaceae bacterium
CGCGCCGCGGCTGGCGATGGCCGATCGCGAGCCGGCGGTGCGCATGAGCAACGCCGACGCGCGGCGGAGGGCACAGCGGCTCGTCGAGGTGGGCGACAGGCACCTGCGCAACGCGATGGTCGAGCGGCGAGCACTCGCGGCCGCTCTTTCCGCCTACCGACGGGCATCGACCATCGCCCCCGACCTGCCCGAGCCCCTCGTCCGCCAGGCGCTCGTGCTGGTGGCCCTCGACCGGCCGGACGACGTCGCCGAGGCCGTCAGTGCCGTCGCCGCGATCGACCCGCGGCTCGAAGCCACGGTCGCCGATCGGGGGATGCTCGCCCTGCGGGAGATCTGGCCGGCCGAGGCCCCGGGGGGCGATGCTCTTCCCCAGCCGGCGGCGAACTGGATCGCGACCCGTTGGGGCGAGCGATGGCACCCCGACGCGACGCGTCTGGCCGCGGCGGCTGCAGCGCCCCGCTGATCGGCGTGGTATTCTTGCCGGATCATGCCCACGCCCGTTTCCACCACGCCGGCCTGCCGCCGGATCGACCTCGCTTCCCCCGATGGCCGTCGCGAACTTGATTCGCTGCGCCGGAAGCTCGTGTCACAGGGGGAAATGGTGAGCCCGGCGGGCCGTCAGCGGACCATCGACGTCTTCGGCGAACCACTCGCGCCGCGGCAGGTCGTGGAGCGGATTTGCGGCGACGTGCAGAGCCGGGGCGTCGCCGCCCTGCTCGACTATACGAAGCGGATCGACGGGGTGGCGGTGACCCGTGACGACCTGTTCGTGCCCGCCGCGTCGCTCGCGCGGGCCCATGCCGAGGCCCCCCCGGAGTTCCTCGCGGCGGTCCGTCGGATCAGGAGTCGTGTCGAACGGTTCCAGCGGGCGATTCTGGCCCGAGACACCACCGTGCCGCTCGACGGCGGGGGCTCGCTGTCGCAGCGGTACGTGCCCCTCGACCGCGTCGGCGTGTGCGTGCCGGGTGGGGCCGCGGCCTATCCCTCCACGCTGCTCATGACGGTCGTGCCCGCCCGGGTGGCGGGCGTGCCCGAGATCGTCGTCGTGGCGCCGCCGACCCGGTTCGGCGCCGAGAACCCGCACGTGCTCGCCACGTGCCACGAACTCGGGGTGACGACCGTGATGCGGGCGGGCGGCGCCCAGGCCGTGGCGGCGATGGCCTATGGGATCGACGGTCTCCCGCGGGTCGACATGATCGTGGGGCCGGGCAACCTGTTCGTGGCGCTCGCCAAGGAGTTCGTGTTCGGCGACGTGGCGATCGACTCCATCGCCGGCCCCAGCGAGATCGTGGTGGTGGCCGACGCGGCGGCCGACCCGGAGTGCATCGCCGCCGACATGCTCGCACAGGCCGAGCACTCCCCAGGCTCCGCGATCCTGCTCACGGCGTCGTCAGGACTCGCCGATGGCGTGGCGGCGGCGCTGGAGCGGCGGCTGGCCGACCTCGAGCGGGCCGACCTTACCCGCGACAGCCTGGAGCGGTTCGGGGCGATCGTGGTGACGCGGAGCGACGACGAGTCGGCCGCCCTCGCCGACGAGCTCGCTCCGGAGCACCTCTCCATCGACACCCGCGACCCGCAGGGGACGCTGGCGCGGATTCGCCATGCCGGTGCGGCCTTTCTGGGCCCCTTCAGCCCGGTCGCGGCCGGCGATTATGCCGCCGGACCCTCGCACGTGCTCCCCACCGGGGGAACGGCCCGGTTCGCCGCCGGCCTCTCGGCCAACCACTTCCTCCGCAGCGGCAGCGTGCTGCAGCTGGCGCGGGCCGATCTCTCCGCCATGGCGGAAGACATCCGCCTCCTCGCCGACGTCGAGGGCCTCACCGCCCACCGCCGCAGCGTGGAAGCGCGCCTGCCGTGACGGTCGTGCGGGCTGTGCGGGTGCCGCGGCTTTCCTGCGTCGTGTGACGTAGACTTGTCGGTTCCACGGCGTCTTCCTCGCATGGCCCTCACCCCCGCTCCTCGCGCCCATTCGCTCGTCCGCGACGATGTCGCGGCGCTCGCCGGCTACGTGCCCGGCGAACAGCCGCAGGGAGGGAAGTGGATCAAGCTCAACACCAACGAAAATCCCTACGCGCCGTCGCCGGCGGTGGCCCGTGCCGTCGCGGCGACGGCCTCCGGCCGGACGTTGGCGAAGTATCCGGACCCGCTGGCGACGGTGTTTCGGCTGCGGGCCGCCGAGATCCTCGGCATCGACCCCGACTGGATCCTGTGCGGCAACGGCAGCGACGACCTGCTGACGATCCTCGTGCGGACGTTCGTCGGGGCGGGGGAGTGCCTGCGGGTGCCCACGCCGAGCTACATCCTGTATCGGACGCTGGCCGGCATCCAGGGAGCCCGCTGCGAGGAGATCGGCTACGACCGGGACTGGACGCTGGGGGACGGGTTCGCGGCGTCACGAACGGCTTCCGGCGCCGACGTGCGGCTGGCGATCATCGCCAACCCCAACAGCCCGTCGGGCACGCTGCTCCCGCCGGATCGTGTCCGCGCACTGGCCGCCCGGCTGCCATGCGCCCTCGTCGTGGATGAGGCCTATGGCGACTTCGCGGATGCCAACTGCCTCGATCTCGTGCGGGAGAACGAGCGCGTCATCGT
Source organism: uncultured Chitinophagaceae bacterium (assembly GCA_964581215.1). Taxonomy (GTDB): domain Bacteria; phylum Planctomycetota; class Planctomycetia; order Pirellulales; family UBA1268; genus CACORA01. The sequence goes on from CAZONY010000113.1 coordinate 5,825, forward strand.
CACGCGGTCGTTCAGCAAGTCGTATGCGCTGGCCGGGCTGCGGTTCGGCTTCGCCGTCGCCCGTCCGCAGGTGATCGAGCAGCTGCAGAAGGTGAAGGATTCCTACAACTGCGACGCCCTGTCGATCGCCGCGGCCACGGCGGCCATCGACGACCAGGCGTGGCTGGCGGAGAACCGGGCAAAGATCATCGCCACCCGGCGCCGGCTCACCGACGCTCTCCGTGGCCTCGGCTACGACGCCGTGGAGAGCCAGGCCAACTTCGTGTGGTGCACGCACCCCCGGCGGCCCCACAGGCCCGTCTACGAGGCCCTCAAGCAGCAGGGCATCCTCATTCGCTACATGCAGTATGCAGGCTGGGGCGACGGCCTCCGGATCACGGTGGGCACCGACGAGGAGATCGACGCGTTCCTGACGGTGATGAAGACCCTCTGAGTAAAAGGACGGCGAACCCATGACCCGCACGGCGACCCTTTCACGGAAAACGGCGGAAACCGACATCACGGTGTCGGTCGATCTCGATGGCTCGGGGAAAGCCGATGTCGCGACCGGCCTGGGCTTCTTCGACCACATGCTCACGCTGCTGGCCGGCCACTCGCTCATCGACCTTACGATCCGTTGCACGGGCGACCTGCACGTCGATGGCCATCACACCGTCGAGGACGTCGGCCGGGCGCTCGGCGCGGCGCTGAAAGACTGCCTCGGCGACCGCCGGGGCATCCGCCGCTACGGCCACGCGATCATTCCGATGGACGAGTCGCTCGCCACCGTCGCCGTCGATCTCGGCGGCCGTGCGGCCTGCGTCTTTGCCGTCGACTTCCCGGTGCCGCTCATCGGCTCGTTCGACGTCCAGCTCGTGGAGGGCTTCTGGGAGAGCGTCGCGGCGACCGCCGGGGCGAACGTGCACGCCATCCTGCACCACGGCCGCAACGGCCATCACATCGCCGAGGCCGTCTTCAAGGCGGCGGCCCGGGCCCTGCGGATGGCCGTCGAGGCCGATCCTCGCCAGCCCGGCATCCCCAGCACGAAGGGCACGCTCACGCAGGCGTGAGCGTGATCGCCGGTCTCTCCTTACTCGTTGACGAAGGTCTCGAGGAACCGGGCGAGGTTGTGGAAGTCGCTGCCGCGCTCCACGTAGCGGACCACCGTCACGAGCGTGTTGGGATCGACGAGTTCCTCGAAGGGAACGTAGTTGAGATCGAGCTGGCCCGACACGCTCACCATCACGCCATTGAGACCCCGTTCGGCGAGGGCCCGAAACGCCCCCACGCCCAGCTGGCTGCCGAGCATCACGTCGAAGGCATGCGGCTTCGCGCAGCGGGCCTCGTAGCCGAGCTGCAGGCCGACCACCTTCCGGGAACGGTTCGTCTGCTTCTTGTATTCGTCGGCCACGAGCTTGGCGAACATCCGGCCGAGCTGGATGTGGGAGATCGAGATGTGACCGTGCTCGTCCCGCGGCACGCCATCGAGCGCGGAGGCCGGCAGGTATTCGGCGAGCCCCTCGGCCATGACGATCACGCCGTATTGCTTCCCTTCCTGCTCCTCGCGGACCCGCATCGTCTTCACGATCCGCTTGACGACCTC
>CAZONY010000114.1:0-7405 GCA_964581215.1 uncultured Chitinophagaceae bacterium
GGCGAGGGGGTCGGCAAACGCTCGAGGAGCGTTGGGCGTATCCTCGCCCTGCGACAATCTGAAAGACCGCGAAGCGGCGACTTTTGCCGCCCCCGAGCCGGCGATTCACGTTGGGTGGATGCGCTCTGGAGGCCGCATTCGCAGGCTGGTGGGGGGCAGCCCTACTGCGGTACGGCTCTGACCGGGATCTGCACTTCCGAGTATTTCAGGAAGCTGGGCACGAAGGGGCTGTTGTAGCCGAGCGTGCGCGGGTCGCCGGTCGGCTGCCATTCGGGGTGGGCGGCAAGCCACTCCCGCAGCTGCTTCACTCCCGTTTCGGCGGTCGCCTTGGAATAGCTGCCCCGCACGCCGACCGACGCCACCGTCGTCTCGGGAATGTCCTCGACCACCACCGCCGGATCCTTCGGGTCGGGGCCGGGCGCGCCCAGGCCGGGCGTCGCGTAGAGAAAGGCCATCGACTCCCGCTTCCCGTCCATCTGCACCGGCGCCGTCATGGCGATGTCGTTGCGCTTGATGTGGTTGAAGAGCTTCATGAACAGGGTGTTGTCGGCGGCGCCCCCGACCGTGGCCCGCGCGAGCCGGTGCGGCGGGTAGGTCTTCACGACGACGCTCCCCACTGGACCGGGACCGGGAAAGCCCTGTGGCAGCTTGGCCTCCGACACCATCATCGGGCGGGGCGCCGGCGGCTCGTCCGCGGCGGCGGACCTTGATCCCGGCAGCGATAGCCCGATCGCGGCGGGAACCGAGGCGAGCCAGCGAACCATGCGGATCGAGCGGGACATCGGCGGACCTCCGCTGCGGAGAAGGGGGAGCAGGCGGCGGCGACGCGGGCCGCAGCCTTGAAATTTCTCATCCTACCACCGCGCGACGGCCATGCGGCACAATCGGGGCATGCCGCCCCCTGCCGCCGCGTCCGAGTTCGCCGACTGCCCCGACCGCCGCGGTACCGGCGCCGAGAAATGGGACCGCTGGCCGGAGGGCGACGTGCTGCCCCTGTGGGTGGCCGACATGGATTTTCGGGCGCCGGACGTCGTCCTCGACGCGCTCCGCGCGCGGGTCGATCACGGAATCTTCGGCTACACCCACGCACCGCCCGGCTTCGCTCCCGCCCTGGCCGACCATCTCCATCGCCGCCACGCCTGGGAGATCGATCCGGCCACCGTCGTCGCCACGCCGGGCGTCGTCACCGGTCTCGCAATCACGGCCCGCCTGCTCGCCGCGCCGGACGACGAGATCCTCACGTTCACGCCTGTCTACCCGCCGTTCCTCACGCTGCCCGGACTGGCCGGCCGCCGGTGCGTGCGAGTGCCACTCGTGGCCACCGCCGACTCCTGGCAGATCGACTGGGACGCCGTCGCCGCCGCGATCACCCCCCGCACGAAACTCTTCTGGCTGTGCCATCCCCACAACCCGACCGGCACGGTCTTCTCGCGAGCCGATCTCCGGCGGCTGGCCGATCTGTGCGAAGCGGGCGGCATCACGGTGGTGAGCGACGAAATCTGGGCCGACCTCGTGCTCGACGATCAGGTCGGCCACGTGCCCTTTGCCAGCCTCGATCACCCCGCGGCACGGCGGGCGATCACGCTGGTCGCGCCATCGAAAACGTGGAACCTGGCCGGTCTGGGCTGCGCCGCGGCGGTCGTGCCCGATGCGGCGGTGCGAAAGCATTGGCGGGCGTCCGGCGGGGGGCTGGTGCCGATGATCAACCCGCTCGGCTACGCGGCCGCCGAGGCCGCCTGGCGGCACGGCGACCCGTGGCGGCGGCGACTGCTCGACCTGCTGCGCACGCATCACGCTCTGGCCGCCGCGGCGGTGCGGCGGATCGCCGGGCTCGCGAGCGTCCCCGCCCAGGCGACCTACCTGGCGTGGATCGACTGCCGCGGCACGGGGGCGGCCGACCCTGCCGCGGCCTGCCTGGCGGCCGGGCTCGGCCCCTCCGACGGGCGCGATTTCGGCGCGGCTGGTTTCATCCGGCTCAACCTCGCCTGTCCCACGCCCCAACTCGAGGAGGCGCTCCGCCGCCTCGAACGGGCCTTCCCGCAACGGTAGGACAGCTTCCCCAAGCTGTCGTGGCGACCACAGCTTTCCCAGGCCGTCCGTTCCCCGCCCTCTCGGTCACGACGATTTTTCAACCGCGGTCCGGCACGCGGCCGATGTTCTCTCCAGAAGCGTCCGCCCCACCTTCGGAGACATCGCTCCCATGGCCAGCCGTTCGTCCAAGAAGAAGACGTATGCCCAGCAAGTCGTCGGCCTCGCCACGGTGGGCCTGCCATCGCCGGTGCAGCAGGTGGCCTCGTCGCGCTGGGGATCGCGGCTGCTGCTGCTGCTCGTGCCGGTCCTCATCGCCACGGGCGTGATCACGATCTCCTTCACCGGCGGCGTGCCGAGCGTCACGGTGAACAAGGAGCGGGCGGCGGCGGTGGGCAAGGAATTGAAGCAGGATGCCTTCCGGGCGGCCGAGACGATCCGCGAAGAGGCGGCTCGTCGGCGGTAGCCGGCGGTTTTTGCGGCACTGCTCCTTTTTTGACTTTCCGTCACGTATACTTCGCGGCTCTGCCTCCAGGAGCCACGCGATGCGATCGTTCGCCGCCGTCACTGTTGCCTGCCTCGCCCTTCTCACCCCGGAGTTCACCGTGGCCGACGAGTCCAAGGAAGTGCCCCACCCCACGCTGCCGACCGGTGCCGGCGCCATCGCGGCCGACGCCCCCAAGACGTTCACGAAGACCGGCTCGGGTCTGCAGTATCGCGTGCTGCGGACAGGCGCGGGGGCGAAGCCCAAGGCCTCGAATCGCGTGAAGGTGAATTACCACGGCTGGCTCGACAACGGCAGCGTGTTCGACAGTTCGTATAAACGGAATGAGCCGATCGAGTTTCCGCTCAACGGCGTGATCCCGGGATGGACCGAGGGCATGCAGCTGGTCGGCGAGGGAGGCATGATCGAGCTGTTGATCCCGAGCGATCTGGGCTACGGCCCCCGGGGCACGCCCGGCGGCCCGATTCCTCCCAACGCCACGCTCCACTTCCTCGTGGAACTGCTGGAAGTGAAGTAGTCGGGGGAGGCCGCGTGGCCGCTCGCCACTCCAGCCTCGCGCCGATCTTTCTCGACCATGCGTCCACCACGCCGGTTCGGCCGGAGGTGGAGGATGCGATGGCGGCGGCCGCCCGCGACGGCTTCGGCAACCCGTCGAGCCAGCATGCCGCCGGCCGCCGCGCCCGGCAGATTCTCGAGGACGCGCGGGAGCGGATCCTCGCCGCGCTTGGCGGCATGACGGCCGGGCCGGGCCGCGATCGGCTCGTCTTCACCTCGGGGGCGACGGAGGCCAACCGGCTCGCCGTGCTGGGGATGGGGCGTGGGCCGGGGGGAGTGGTCGCCACTTCGGCCCGCGATCATTTCAGCCTGCGGGTCGCCGCACAGGCGCTCGCGGAACAACGCCGGTGGACGCATCGGGACCTGCCCCTCACGCCCTTCGGCACGCTCGATCCGGTCGCCGTCGCGACCTGGCTGGCCGACACGGACCCAGCGCGGCTGCGGATCCTCTGCACCACGCTGGTCTGTGGCCAGACAGGAACCTCCGAACCATGGCCGCCCCACCCCGGCGGTGACGGGAAGCCCTGCCTCGTGCATGCCGATGCCACCCAGGCGGTATCCACCGCCGCGGTGCATTTCCGGAGCCTGGCCATCGACACGATGGCGCTCGCCCCGCACAAGTTCGGCGGGCCCCGGGGGATCGGCGGGCTCGTCATCCGCCACAACACCGCCATCGATCCGGTGCAGGCCGGCCCCCAGGAGACGGGCCTCCGTGGCGGCACCGAACCAGTGGCCCTGGCTGCCGGGTTTGCCGCGGCCCTCGACATAGCCGTCGCCGAGCGGGCCAGTGTGGCGGAGCGTCTGGCAGCCCTCCGCGACCATTTCGAGACGGGCGTGCTCGATCGGGCCCGCGCCCGCGGCGTCGCGGCCGTGGTCATCGGCGCATCGTCATGCCGCGCTCCGCACATCTCGACGATCGCTTTTCCAGGACACGACCGGCAGTTGCTTGCGATGGCGGCGGACCTCGCCGGCCTGTGCTGTGCCACCGGCACGGCCTGCGCCAGCGGGTCCACCGAGCCGGCGCCGGCCCTCGTGGCCGCCGGATTGTCGCCCGAGATCGTCCATGGTGCGGTCCGGTTCAGTTTCGGCAGCGCCACGACGATCGACGACGTCGATCGGGCGATCGCCGTCATCGCTTCGCTCCTCAGGCAGGCCTGAGGCCCGGATGTCGCCGGCGTGTCGGTTCCGGTGTCGGTTCCCAAGACGACGCGGCGACCGCCCGCGATTCGCCACATTCCCGGTGGCGAACCACTATCCCTCCGTCACGGGCTGCACCGGCTGATCACTCTGGCCTGACAGGAAGCCGCGGCATCCAAGACTCTGTCGCAACGCGTTTCCAACATCGAACACACATCCACATCGATGCGTTTGGAGCCCTCGTTCAAGGCTGCGCTGCCCCGCCGTGGGGAACACCTGATCACGTGCTTTCTTATAACTCTTCGTGTTTGTTCCTGATTCCTTACTCCTCTTTTTCTCCATGACATGAACAGGATCTGAAAGAGGGCCCCCAGCCCCGGGATTTTTCGGGAAAAAGTTCGCCCGGTGGGGCATTTCCGGACGTCCGAAAACCGGTACAGTAGAGGGCTGGAAAACAGGCGAAAACACGGGTGGAAGTCGGCCTTGGAATCCCCGCCGCCCGCCCCGAAAGGAAATCCCCACCGCGATGAAAGTCCGATGCACGAAAGAGCCGCTGCTGGCCGCCCTGCAAAGCGCCGCCGCCGTGGTGCCCGCCCGCTCGCCGAAGCCCGTCCTGACCAACGTGAAACTCGAGGCCGACAAGGGAACGGCGATCCTCTCAGCCACGGATCTCGAGATCGGCATCCGCACCGAGGTGGAGGGCGTGGAGGCTGCGGCGCCCGGCGCGGTGCTGCTGCCCAGCGGCCGGCTCATGGCGATCGTTCGCGAGAGCCCGCCGGGCACGGTGTTCGACATCCACTCCGACGGCACGGCGGCGGTGGTCAAGGCGCCGCGGAGTGAGTTTCGCCTGCCGGCGGAGGATCCGCTCGAGTTTCCCTCGGTCGCGTCGTTCCCCAGCGAGTCGTGCTTCGAGCTTTCCGCGCCGCTGGTGCGTGAGCTCGTGAAGCGGACGGTCTTCGCGACGGACAACGAGTCGAGCCGCTATGCCCTCGGCGGCGTGCTCGTGGAACTCTCCGGCAACGGTGTGATCGCGGTCGGCACCGACGGTCGCCGCCTCGCCAAGATGGAGGGGCCCGCCGCCGCGTCGGGGGGCAGTCCGGCCGATGCCCAGCCGATCGTGCCCGCCCGGGCCATGCAGCTGATCGAACGGTGTCTGGGGGCCGCGGACGTTCCGGTGCACGTCGCCGCCCGGGCCAGCGAGATCCTCGTGAAGACGGGGCCGACCACGATCTCGGCACGGCTCGTCGAGGGGCGTTTTCCCCGCTGGCGCGACGTCTTCCCCGACCGTCCGGAGGCGATGAAGGTGAGCGTGCTCGCAGGTCCGCTGTTGGCGGCGGTGCGGCAGGCGGCGATCGTCACCAGCGAGCAGTCCAAGGGGGTCGATTTCGCGTTCGAGTCGGGGCAGCTCGTGCTGTCGGGGCGGTCGGCCGAGAGCGGCGAGAGCCGCGTCGAGATGCCGATCGACCATGCCGGCCCGACGGTGCGGATCAAGCTCGACCCGCGGTTCGTCAGCGATTTTCTCCGCGTGCTCGACGGGGCGGCGACGATCTCGATCGAACTCACCGATGGCCAGAGCGCCTGCGTCTGCCGTACCGATGACGGGTATGGCTACGTGATCATGCCGCTGGCGGCCGACTGACCATGCAGCAGCACGGCGAGTTCCGATCGACAGGCGGCCCCCGCGCCATCAAGAGCCTGATGAACAGGCTCCTGGCCCGCACCGGCTACGACCGCGAGCAGGGTTCTTCCGGACTGGCCGCAGCCTGGGAAGAGGCGGCGCCCGAGCCGCTCAAGGGCCGGTCGCAGGCCGGCCAGGTCCGCCGTGGCGTGCTGGAGGTGTTCGTGAGCCACTCGGCCCACGTCCAGGAGATGGGGTTTTACAAGCGCGACGTGCTGGCCCGGCTCAACGCCCTGGTGCCGGCCGAAGGCATCACCGACATCCGTTGCCGGCTCGTCGCCGACGCCGGCCGCTGACACGAGTTCACCGTTTGTGGAGGAGATCCGTATGGCCGACGAATCACGACAGACCGAGTACACGTCCGCCGACCTGAAGCACCTGTCCGACCGGGAGCACGTCCGCGAGCGGTTCGGCATGTACATCGGCGACAACACGTCGCGGGGCCTGCATCACCTCGTCTACGAGGTCGTGGACAACTCGATCGACGAGTGCATGGCCGGCTATGCCAAGCATGTCGGCGTCACGGTCAATGTCGATGGCAGCGTGACGGTGGAGGATGACGGCCGCGGCATCCCGGTCGATCGTCACCCGCAGCTCTCGGAGGAGATGGAGCGCGACGTCTCCACGCTCGAGGGCGTGATGACGGTGCTCAAGTTCGGCGGCAAGTTCGAGAAGGGGGCCTATCAGACCTCGGGCGGCCTGCACGGCGTGGGCGTGACGGTGGTCAACTTCCTCTCGGAATGGTGCGAGGTGGAGGTGTCCCGCGAGGGGCACGTCTGGCAGCAGGAATACCAGCGGGGCGAGCCGACCGGGCCGGTGCGGAAGATGGGCTCCACGACGCGGGCCGGCACGAAGACGACCTTCAAGCCCGACCCGCAGATCTTTCCGCAGACGAAGTTTTCCTGGGACGTCCTCTCCCGCCGCCTCCGGGAACTGGCGTTTCTCAATTCGGGCGTCCGGATCACGTTCGCCGACGCCGCGACCGGCTCGAGCGAAGAGTATTTCTACGAGCGGGGCGTCGAGGAATTCGTCGAACATCTGAACAAGGCCAGCGACCCGATCCACGCCGATGTGATCACGATCAAGGGGGGCGGCGACGGCATCACCTGGGACATCGCCCTCCAATACACCGGCGAAGACACGGAGAGCCTTCACAGCTACGTCAACAACATCTCGACGACCGAGGGCGGCACGCACGTTTCCGGGTTCCGCTCGGCGCTCACGCGGGCGCTCAACGCCTACGGAAAGAAGACGGGCATCTACAAGGATCTCGTGCCCACCGGCGAAGACGTCCGCGAGGGGCTCACGGCGGTGATCAGCGTGCGCGTGCCGCACCCGCAGTTCGAGGGCCAGACGAAGACGAAGCTCGGCAACGGTGAGGTGGAGGGGATCATCAACTCGGCCGTGGGCGACTTCCTCGGCAAATACCTCGAAGAAAATCCGAAGAGCGCCAAGGCGATCGTGCAGAAGGGGGTGCTGGCGGCGGAGGCACGGGCCGCGGC
>CAZONY010000115.1:0-2476 GCA_964581215.1 uncultured Chitinophagaceae bacterium
CCGAGGGATAGCCGGTCGTGGTGAGCGTGGCGAACGACGCCCCCACGACGCCGGCCAGGTAAAACCGAGGCCCGTGGACGCAGCGCGGGCACCGGCAGGAACAGCCGTCGGTTCCTTGGCGACAGCGACATGCCGGCCGTGACTCTTCCTGACAGGGTTCGAGTCCGGATGGCGAACAGACGTAATCTTCATCCCGCCAGTCGAAGTGGGGAAGGGGTTCGCCGCCGTCCGCCTCACCCTCCGCGAGCGGAACGGGAATGCGAATGCCGTCCGCAGCCGTCGGCGCCGGCCCGTCGCCAGCCACCCCAGGCAGGGGTCGAATGACGAGGACCAGACACACCCCGACGAACCATGACATCCGGTTTTGCCACACGTGCATCAGCCCCCCTGCGATTCGACGCGTGCCCGGAAAATCGGCACCCACGGCAGAGACGGGCCGACAAAACAGGAACGGCCGGCAGAGTCGCCCCAGATTGACGCGCCTGCTCTCCCGTCAGCGGGCCGCGATGGGCCACGTGCCGGCGGCGAGGTCGTCGAGCCCGGTGCGGTGGGTGAGGTCGTAGTCGAGCGGAGTCAGCGTGACCTTCCCGGCGGCCAGCGCCATCACGTCGGACTCGACGGGCGAGGGAGGGGGCGGCGGATCGTTCGTCGCCCACCAGTAGGAACGGCCCCGGGGATCGACCCGCCGCTCGAAGGCCTCCCCGTAGCGGGACACGCTCATCGGCACCACGCGGAGCTCGGGAACCCCGCGGAGCGCCCGCGTCGGGATGTTGATGTTGAACAGGCTGCCCATCGGAGGCGTGCGGGCCAAGAGCGACTGGATCACATCCCGGGCGATCTCCGCAGCCCGGGCGAAGTCGGCATGGTCGTCCCACTCCAGCGACACGGCGATGCTCGTGATCCCGAAGAAGGCCCCCTCGATGGCGGCCGCCACCGTACCGGAGTAGAGCACGTTGATTCCGGCGTTCAGGCCGCTGTTGATGCCGCTGATGACGAGATCGGGCCGCCGCGGACAGAACGCGGTGATGCCGAGTTTCACGGCATCGGCTGGGCTGCCATCGACGGCCCAGCCACGTCGGCGACCGTCGTCAAACACCTCCTTGGCCGTCAGCGGCGTCAGGAACGTGATCGCGTGGCCGACTCCGCTTTGTTCGGTTGCCGGCGCCACCACGGCCACGTCGCTGAACGTGCGCACCATCTTTTCAAGGGCGGCGAGGCCGGGAGCGAAGATCCCGTCGTCGTTGGTGATGAGCGTGAGCATGGGCTTCCTGCCGGGATGCCTCGAATCCGAAATACCACGGAAAACGCCCGTAGCATACGGCGTGGTCGCGGTGGCTGTCGAAGACCTTTATACTCACCCCTTTTTCCCGGCGGCACCCCAGCCTTCCTACGCCACCATGTCACTCGCCCCGCAGCAGTCCGAGCGCGTGCTCGTTCTCGACTTCGGCTCCCAGTACGCGCAACTGATCGCTCGCCGCGTCCGCGAGCAGCACGTCTACTGCGAAATCGTCCGCCACGACGTCTCGGCGGACCGCATCCGGCAGCTCGCACCGAAGGGAATCATCCTGTCCGGGGGCCCGTCGAGCGTCTACGAGCCGAACGCGCCCCGCTGCGATCCGGCGTTGTTCTCGCTCGGCATCCCCGTGCTCGGCATCTGCTATGGCATGCAGCTGGCTTGCGAGGTGCTCGGTGGGCGCGTGGGGCAGGCACACGCGCGGGAGTACGGCCGGGCCACCTGCACCGTGACGGCGGATGACCCGCTGTTCGCCGGCGTCCCGCAGACCACGCAAGTGTGGATGAGCCATGGCGATCAGGTCGATGCCGTCTCACCAGACTTTCGCCCGCTCGCCCGCACCGCCACCTGCCCGCTCGCGGCGGTTCGGCACGTCTCGCTGCCGGTCTACGGCCTGCAGTTTCATCCGGAGGTGACCCACACGCCGGCCGGGGCCGCGATGCTGGCGAATTTCCTCATGTCCACCTGCGGCTGCTCGGGATCCTGGCGACTCGAGGACTTCGCCGCCAGCACGATCGCGGCCCTCAAGGATAGGGTGGGCGATGAGCGCGTGATCTGCGGACTCTCCGGCGGCGTCGATTCGGCCGTCGTGGCAGCGCTGCTGAGCCGAGCCATCGGCGACCGGCTTTCCTGCATCCTCGTGGACAACGGCCTGCTGCGTAAAAACGAGGCGTCGGCGGTGATCGATGAATTCCGCCACCACTTCAAGACCGACCTGCACGTCGTGGCGGCCGAAGACCGCTTTCTGGACGTGCTCGCCGGCATCACCGAACCGCAGGAGAAGCGCCGGCGGATCGGCAAGACATTCATCGAGTGCTTCTCCGACGAGGCGTCGCGGATTCAAGGGGCGACGTATCTCGCGCAGGGCACGCTCTACCCGGACGTGATCGAAAGCGGCGCCGCCCCCGACGGCCCGGCCGCGACGATCAAGCTGCACCATAACGTCGGTGGCCTTCCCGAGGA
>CAZONY010000115.1:2486-4574 GCA_964581215.1 uncultured Chitinophagaceae bacterium
GGGCACGATTTACCCCGACGTCATCGAGTCGGGCGGTGCCAAGAGCAAGAAGGCCGTCACCATCAAGAGCCACCACAACGTCGGTGGCCTGCCCGAACAACTGGGCCTGAAGTTGCTCGAACCCCTGCGCGACCTGTTCAAGGACGAGGTTCGGCAACTGGGCCTGCAGCTGGGTCTCCCGGAGCGGATCGTCTGGCGGCATCCGTTTCCCGGGCCCGGGCTGGCCGTCCGCTGCCTCGGCGAGGTCACCAAGCCGCGGCTCGACCGACTGCGCGAGGCCGATGCGATCGTCCTCGAGGAACTCGAGCGGGCGGGGCTGATGAGAAAGGTATCGCAGGCCTTCGCCGTGCTCTTGCCGGTGCAGAGCGTGGGGGTGATGGGCGACGCCCGCACCTATGACGACGTCCTCGCCGTCCGGGCCGTCGAGACCGAAGACTTCATGACGGCCGACTGGAGCCATCTGCCCTACGACATGCTCGCCCGGCTCTCCACCCGGATCATCAACGAGGTGCGGGGCATCAATCGGGTCGTGTACGACATCTCCTCGAAGCCCCCTGCCACGATCGAGTGGGAGTAGGGCTCACACGAGCGCCCGCACGAGCCATCCCTGCGGCAAGTCGGCGACGAGCCCCTCGACGGGCAGCCCGAAGTGCAGCCCCAGCGCACCGGCCGCCAGCCGTCCGCTGCGAACCGCCCCTTCCATCGTGGACGGCCAGCCCGTGGAGATCCAGTCGCCGGCGAGGAAGATGTTGTCCGCGGCGGTCGTCGGCGGCGGCCGGACGGCGTCGACACCGGGCCGCACCGAGAGCACGGCCGTCGGGTCCGTGACGACCCTCGACTCCAGAAGCCGAGCCTCGGCGGCCGCGGGAAACGTCCGGCGAATCTCGTCCACCACCGTCTCGAGCAGCCGACGGCGATCGCCGTCGAGCAGCCCCCGGGAAGCGCTGATCACCACCTGACAGTAGCCGCGACGCGCCGACGCCGACGCTTCGCCGCGAAACACCCACTGCGACGTGAAGCCGAGGAAGACGGCGTGCGGCAGGTCGATGACCGGTCGATCAAACCAGAGATGCACGGCCGTGATCGGCGATCCCGTGAGCGTTTCGTCCGCCGCCGGCACCAGATCGGGCACCAGCCGGCCCGCCTGCCGCCATGGCACCGCCATGATCGCCGCGTCGCACGCATGCTCGATGTCCCCGCATCGGATCGCCCGCACGCGACCGTCGGCGAACCGCTCCATTCCGGTCACGATCGCACCCGAGTGGATGACCACGCCACGTCGCGTCAGCCATTCCGCGAGCCGCTCCCCGAACAGATCGCCGAGGGGTTCGACGGGCACGAACACGTCCGCTGCATCCCGGTGGGCGAGAAAGCCATCCACCACCACCTTGCGGGCCGCCTCCACGCTCACCAGGTCGATCGACTCGCCGAGGGCACTTTCCAGCACCGGCCGCCAGAAGTACTCGATCACGCGCGACGGCTGCCCGATCGAGGCCAGCCACGCCGAGGCCGTGGCGGGCGTGTCGGCCGCGGAGGCACGGAGTCGGGCCAGTCGCAGCATCCCGCGGCCGAGCCGCACTCGCTCCCCCAGCGTGAAGTGTCGCATCTGAAAAAGCAGGGGGGCCAGATGCAGCGGTGCGGGAAGAAGCCGGGAAGGGGTGCAGGAAACTCGGCTGCCATCCGGTGCGATGAACCAGAGCGTACGGTCACGACGGAGGGCGTCGGCGATCCCTGTCCGACGACAGAGATCGAGGAAATTCGTGCAACACCCCATGGCCACATGCTGGCAGGCATCGACGAGGCCACCGGCGACCGGGTCTTCGAACGACGCCGCCCGACCGCCGGCACGGCGTCGAGCCTCGAACAGCATCAGGCTGCATCCGGAATCCGCCAGGGCCGCCGCGGCCGCCAGCCCCGCCAGGCCGCCGCCCACGATCGCCACGCGCGGAGCCCCGGGCCTCGCGGGAACACACGACACCGTCATCGCCGCTCCCTCCACGGGATCGTGCCCAGGGCCACGGCCATGATGCCCTTGCCGATCACCACGCTTTTCGCCGGCCGAACCTTCGTCGTGAAAATGGCCGTTCC
>CAZONY010000115.1:4674-7335 GCA_964581215.1 uncultured Chitinophagaceae bacterium
TACACGCGTCCGCGGGCGAGGTCTTCGGGAATGTCACGGAGGATGTTCGTGAGCTGAAAGGCCAGCCCGCAGGCGTCGGCCGGACCGAAGGCGTCTTCGCTCCGAAAACCCCAGATGTGGATCGCCGCCAGCCCGACGGCACTCGCCACCCGTCGGCAATACGTCCGCAGGTCGTCGAAGGTCTCGTATCCGGAACGGTCGAGGTCCATCCGCACGCCCTCGACGATGTCGTGGAGGTATCGGGCGGGAACACCGAAGCGGTGCACCGTATCGACGACCGCACGGATGACGGCATCTTCCGACGCACCGCCATCGAGCGCGGCGTCGAGGCCCCTCTCCAGCCGATCGAGCGACCGGCGCGCCGAGTCGCGGTCGCGTCCGTCGTCGACGATGTCATCTGCCAGGCGACAGAAGGCATAGAGCGCCGTCGTTCCTCGCCGCTTGTCCGGCGGCAGCAGACGGATCGGCAACGCGAAACTGGACGCTGAGGCCCGCAGCAGCGCGGCACAGACGGCATGGTCGGCGGCGAGGGCATTCGCGTTCATGCGGTCCTCCGGCACACCGTTGCCATCATGCCCCACCAGGCCCGGGCAGCAAGCAGGGCCTTCGTGGTGCGACTGACGGTGGGACGTCGCGCGAGCGTGTCATATCCCGCCTTCTCGATGGCATCGGCGATCGCCAGACCGCCGCGCACGAACATGCCGACCGCGGGCCGAAGAACCGGGGGGGCGATCCGCGCCAGCGGCAGGCCGCGCCGCAGCCAGTCACGGGCCCATGCGACCTCCTCACGAACCAACGCCACCAGCTGCGGTCCGGCTCGCTCGGCATCGAGCACAGGCTCTTCGACGCCGTGCCGCCGCATGTCGTCGGCCGGAAGATAGACCCGACCGGCCAGGCGGTCGCGTTTGACGTCCTGCCAGAAGTTGATCAGCTGCAAGCCCGTGCAGACGGCGTCCGACAGCGCGACCCGCTCGGCATCCCGACACCCCTCCAACGCGAGAACGATCCGCCCGACGGGATCGGCCGACCGGCGGCAGTAGTCGAGAAGGGAGACGCGATCCGGGTATCGGGTGATCACCTGATCCTGCTCGAAGGCGTCGAGGAGATCGGAAAAGGGCTCGATGGTGAGCCCCGCATCCCGGATCGTGACGGCCAAGGCGACGAAGACCGGGTGATCCGGCCGACCGGCGAAGCACCGTTCGAGCCGCTCCCGCCAGGCCAGCAACGCCGCCCGGGCCGCATCCGGGGAGCCCGACTCGTCGGCGAGGTCGTCGCTCCATCTCGCGAAGGCGTAGACGTTGGCCAAGTGCTGCCGCAGCCGCGGCGGCACCAACCGGGTGGCGACCGTGAAATTTTCGTAGTGACGCCGGGCGATCGCCCGGCAGAAGGCTTCCGCCTCCGGCACGGAATAGCGCTCGGGCACGCTCGCGATCTCCCAGGCCGGCGCATCGCGACGGGCGGCCTGAGGGCGAACGGCACCGTAATCGAGGGGCGAGTTGTGCGGCACGAAGGAAGCCCGTCTGGTCTGCGACGGTCACCAGGAATACGATAGAAGATCCCGACAAACGCCTGATCGTGGACCCCGATGTTGTAACGGATCAGCAGGGATCCCGGAGTTCCTGGAAGGAGCCGACCGTCATGAGGATTCTTCTCGCCAGCCCCCGCGGCTTCTGCGCCGGCGTGAACATGGCGATCGAGACGCTGGAAACGGCCATCCGCCTCTACGGCACGCCGGTGTACGTCTTCCACGAAATCGTCCACAACAAGCACGTTGTCGAGCGGTTCACGCGGGAGGGAGCGATCTTCGTCGATGCGGTCGAGGATGTCCCGGAAGGCGCCGTGCTCCTGTTCTCGGCCCATGGCGTCGCTCCGACGGTACGACAGGTCGCCGCTGCACGGCGGTTGCGGGCGATCGACGCCACCTGTCCGCTCGTGACGAAGGTGCACCTCGAGGCCATCAAGTTTGCCAAGCAGGGCTACCGCATCATGCTCATCGGCCACGAGGGTCACGACGAGGTGATCGGGACGATCGGGCAGGCCCCCGAGGCGTTCACTCTGGTGGAGACCGCAGAGGAGGTGGACTCGCTCCCGTTCGGCCCCGACGACAAGATCGCCTACCTCACGCAGACGACGCTCTCCGTGGATGACGCCTCGCGCATCATCGACCGCCTCAAAAGCCGTTTTCCGCAGATCATCGGCCCTCCGAAGGATGACATCTGTTACGCAACGCAGAACCGACAAGAGGCGGTTGGCCTGATTTCCAAGGATGCCGATATCGTGCTCGTGCTGGGCAGCCAGAACAGTTCCAACAGCCAGCGGCTGGCCGAACTGGCCCGCGACGGCGGCATACCCTCGCACCTCATCGATGGCGCCGATGAGATCGACCCTGCATGGTTCAAGGGGGAGGAAACGGTTCTGATCACGGCCGGAGCCAGTGCGCCGGAAAGCGTGGTGCAGGACTGCGTCCAGTGGCTCTGCTCGCGCTACGGAGCCACGGTCGAAGAGCGGATGATCCGGGAGGAAGAAGTCTATTTTCCTCTGCCGAAGGAGTTGCGTGCTGCCGCGTCGTCCGTTCAATAGCCGACGGCCTGATTGACCAGCTCGTCCCGACGGCCGCGCCACGTGGAGCAGGCTTGAGCCTGCCAAAGCGGCTGCCATGAG
>CAZONY010000116.1:0-7304 GCA_964581215.1 uncultured Chitinophagaceae bacterium
AGCGACGAGGCCGTCTCCCGCCCGAAGGACTGGCACTGCGGCTACCACGTGTATGTCCGGGAGAAGTAGCCCGCGCCCCTTCGCCCGTCGGCGCACCGGCCAAACTCCAGGAACGCCAGGTTCATGCAGGCCATCAGGGCCCCGAACGAATAGAGGCCCATGAACGCACCGATGCCCACGTGCATCGCGACCGCGCACGAGAGCATCACGTTCCGCATCGAACGCCGCCAGACGAGAAACGGAAAGCCGATCTCGGTGAAGAGCGTGAATAGCGTCGCCGCCGTCATCAATCCCTCGCACAGCGGGCGATGGTGGACGAGAAAACGCACCATGTCGGTGGACGGGCGGATCGCATAGGGGTGGCACTCCGGATTCACGAGGACGTGCCACATCACCGTGTGATCCCACCACATCGCGCCCATGAATTTCGCGACGCCGGCGAAGAGGTAGATGATGCAGAGATGCACCTGGATGAGCCGCACGGCGACGTTGGCCGCGACAGTCGGCGCGGGATGGGCCCACGGCGGCACCGGAATTCCACGGCGCCGGGCCCAGAGCACCTCGGCCCCGCGGGAAAGCAGGCGGTCTACCGACACCGCCGCTCCGCTGGGGCCGATCATCAGGTAGAGAAGCAGGATGCTCGCCATGGCATCCACGCCGAAGGCACTGACTGGCGAACGCTGCGCATAGCCCACCACCGCCAGCCAGGTGAGCACCGAGGTGATCCGTGTCAGAAACCCGACCGCAAAGAGCAGGACGATCACGAGGCAGCCGCCGTGGATCAGCCGGATGGTGCCCGCGTCGCCGACGTGAAAGTAGATGGAGAACGCCGGATATCCCTTCACCGGGACATCGCGCGGGTTGCGCCCCCATTCCTGAAAATACTCCTGTTCCTTCGGGCCGAACGGGGCGTCATCTCCCGGCGCCGCCGGAGGCAGCCATGTCCAGGCCTGCCATGGTTTTGGCTGCCCCTGCTCCGCGTCGCGCAGGCGATTGACGTGGCTTCGGCTGTACCAGGCATCCTCTCCCAGGAACTCCTCCAGATCGGGGGAGTAGGCGACCAGCATCCAGAGCACCACCGCGCCCGTGCACAGGCGGATCACTCCGAGTACGGTCGGATCGGCTGGCGTGAACCAGAAGCCGCTCCACGCCGCCCAGCGCGGGCCGGCCAGGCGCACTGGAGAACACCGATTCCAGGCGGAAGCCGCGCGCATCATGGTCGACACACCTCGAGTTCACCGTGGCCGACTGTGTAGTCGTGGATGTCGTACCGCGCGCCGGGAACCCGGGGCCGGGAGGGATCGACGATCACCCCGCTCTCGTCACGACGAAGGATGGGGATGGCCCAAAATCGAAAGGGATCGCGCGCCGCCACCAGCGTCCCCTCGACGGTCCGCTGGAAGTACGGAATATCCCGACCGTCCTCATCGAACGCCCCGAGGTAGTAGGCCGCGATCCGCGTGGGATCGGACGCGTCCCACCCGTTGAGAATGCCCTTGGGGTCCATGACGAAATGCAGGCAGCGATAGACCTTGATGGATGCGACCGGCAACTCCGGCCGGTCCGGGTGGCGATAGGTTCGGGCGACGTGCCG
This sequence comes from uncultured Chitinophagaceae bacterium, assembly GCA_964581215.1. GTDB lineage: Bacteria > Planctomycetota > Planctomycetia > Pirellulales > UBA1268 > CACORA01. The sequence continues at coordinate 1,595 of CAZONY010000116.1, forward strand.
CACGTACTCCCGCAGCGTCGGCCACGCCCAATCCACGAGCGGGGCGTACTGAGCCGGCAACGCCATGTCCGGATGCAGGGGAATGCCCCGCTGCTGGCCGGCCCGCACGCGGGCCGCCACCTGATCGGGCGTGAACTGTCCGCTCGTGTAATACAGCCCGTCCGACAGGCTGAGACGCCGCACGTAGCGAATCGGCGGCCAGAGCGGACCGCCGTCGGGCTGCCGCGGCACCTGATTCCCGTCGAAATCGGGCACCCGCACCCACCGCGAGCGACGCCGTTCGTCGTCGCCCGCATACTCGATCCGGAACCACAGCAGCGTGGAGGAGCCAAATTCCGGCGCATAGAAGCGGTAGGCGTTCGTCAGGTGGAGAAAATGCAGGTAGTGGTGATACACCCGCTCCTGGAGAGCCCAGACGATCCAGGGTGAGGGGGGCGCGGAGAGCGCCGCGCACACGATCCCGCCGAAATGGAAAAGGATGATCACGCTGACGGCGACCCGCCGGATCGTCCGGGGCACACGCACCAGCAGGGCCGCCACCCACGCCAGCACGGCGAGGATCCGCAGCACCAGGATGACGCTGTCCCACCCCGCGTGGGCGTGCCGCGGATCGCCGATGGCACAGCTCGCGACGAACGCCGTCAGCCCCGCTGTGATCAGGACGGCGGCCGAGGTTGGCCGACCGTTCGTACCGAGTGCGGCGAGGAACACGCCCGCCAACAGCGCGACCCACGGCATCGATTCCCATGCCGGGGCAAGGCGACTGGCGGCGCAGGCGGCACACGCGAGCAGGAGGCCCAGGATCACGGCGCCCTCGGGCCAGCCGAACCGGAGAGCGGGCGTGATGCGGTGGTCGGGAGTGTCCATCAAACGGGCCTTCCATGGCCGGAGCCGCCAACGCGAACCACGGGAGGATAGGGCGATCGAGGGCACTTCGGCAAGCGATCGACGGCCCAGCGCGGCCGTTTCACCGGCCGGGGCGACGATTCTCAGGCACCGCTTCCGGCGCATTGCGTTCCGAACGCGGCTTCCCGGGCGCTGCTGCCCGGGCAACACTTGTCTCGCTCGCCGCGGCTCGGGCAGACTGCGTCGGATGGAACTCGCAATCGACCGCCGCGAAACGGCCGACGCCCTCGTCCTCGCCGTCTCGGGCCGGCTCGATGCGGAGCACGCCGGAGAATTGGCCCGCGCGGTTCACGAGGAACTGCGGCACGGCCACCACGCGATCGCGCTCGACCTCACCGCTTGCGGCTTTCTCAGTTCCGCGGGGATCCGGGTGCTCTTCGAAATCACCCGTTCCGCCCAGGGCATGGGCGGGCGTTGCCTGATCCGTGCCGCCAGCGAGCCGATCCGCAAGGTGCTCGACCTGACCCGGCTCACACCGCTCCTGATGGAGTCCGCGGCCGCCCAGGCGGCGGCGAACCGCACGCCACCGAAGCCGGCCTCCGCCGCCGTCGATGTGCGGTGCGGCGGCGTGCAGTTCATCGGCCTCGAGCGCCCCGGGCCTGCCCCGCTTCGCGGCCGGATCGTCGGCGTCGCCGACGACGCCTTCTCGGGCCGCATGTCCGCCGCCGAGCGGGTGCCGCTGCCGCGCCATGCCTTCGCGTTCGGCCTCGCCGCCCTCGCGGATGCCGAGCCGCTCGCCGAGCGCGCCGGCGAAATGCTCGCTGCCTGCGGCATCGCCTTCCACCGCCGGCCACAGCCTTTTTCCGCCATCGATTACCTGACGGCCACGGGCGATCTCGTGCCGGAGGTCGATCTGGCCGCCGGGCTCGCCTGGGAGGGCATCCCCGCGGGCCGCGCCGGCTTCGAGTCGGCCGACGATGCCGGTGCCGTCGCCCTCGATGACCTTGCAGCGGCGTTGCTCGAGCACGCCGCCGGCGACACGGTCGCGATCGTGGCCGTCGGAGAGGTGCATGGCCTCGTCGGGGCCGAACTCATCCGACCGCTGGCAGCGGCCTCCGCCGCCGACCGCCCGGGCTCGCCGCACCGCGAGGTCGTCGCCCGCTGGCTGAGCTTCTCCCGCGAGCCCGTGCACGCCCGCCGCACGGCCCTCGTCGTGGGCGTCGCCACCCGCGGCCCCGCGACCGGCCCGCTGGGGGGATTCGTGCGACCCCTGGGCGGCGGCCCCACGCAGGGCCATTTCCATGCGACCGTCTTCCCACTGCGGCCGCTGAAGCGCGGCAGCGGAGATCTGCCCACCACGGTGACCGACATCACCGCGTCGGAGCCGCTCGCGCTCCTGCACCTCCTCGCCGACCCGCAGCCCGTGCTCGGCAGCGGCCGCCCCCAGTTCGTCCGCGGCCGCTGCTGGTTCGCACCGCTGGCCGTGACCGGAGCCGGCACATGATCACGCTGCTCTCCACCTGGACGTTCGGCCTGGCCCTCGCGCTCGTCGCCCTGGGCGTGTTCGTGAGCTATCGGCTGTTTTCATTCCCCGACATCACGACCGACGGCTCGTTCACACTCGGCGCCGTCGTCACCGCCGTGCTGCTCACCGCCGGCGTCGATCCGATCCTGGCCACGCTCGGCGGCATGGCCGGCGGCGGCCTCGCCGGCTGCACTACAGCCCTGCTCCACGCCTTCCTCGGGATCGAGCGGCTGCTCGCCGGCATCCTCGTGACGACGGCGCTGGCGAGCGTGAACCTCGTCGTCCTCGGCCGGAGCAACGTGCCGCTTGCCGGAGCGCACACGCTGCTCGACCGCGCGGAGACGATCCTCGCTCCGCCGCTCGGGCGAGCCGGGCTCCCGGATGCCGTCGCCGGCGAGGCGGCCCAGCTCGTCTTCATGCTGGGCATCGTCGCCCTCGCGATCGTCGCCCTCTGGATGTTCTTCCGCACCGAACTCGGCACGGCGATGCGGGCGGGGGGCGACACCGCCACGATGGCCCGCGCGCTCGGCCGCGATACCGGCGGCATGACGCTCGCGGGCCTCGCCATCGCCAACGCGCTCACGGCGCTGTCGGGCGGGCTGGTTGCCCAGTATCAGGGCTTCGCCGACGTCCAGATGGGGATCGGGATGGTGGTCTGGGGCATGGCGAGCGTGTTTCTCGGCGCGGCGCTGGTGGGCCCCGTGCGGCTCGGCGGCGCGCTGGTCGCCACGGCCGCAGGCAGCGTGACGTTTCGCCTGCTCGTCGCCGCTGCCCTCCGCGCCGGCCTCGACCCCGACTGGCTGAAGGCGGCCACCGCCGCCGTCGTGCTCGCCGCCCTCGTCGCCCCCCGGTTTCTTTCCCGAGGCAGCCATGCTCGAGCTCACTGATGCGGTCGTGTCGTTCGCCTCGCCCGGCGGACCGGTCGTCCGGGCCGTGGACGGCGTGTCCCTCACGCTGCCGACGGGATCGTTCGTCGTCGTGATCGGCACCAACGGCTCCGGCAAGAGCACGCTCCTCGGCTCGATCGCCGGCACGGTGCGGCTCGACGGCGGCACGTTGCGGCTGGCGGGGCACGACATCACCCGCTGGCGGGAGCATGAGCGGGCCGCCCTCGTCGGCCGCGTGTTTCAAGACCCCCGGGCCGGCACCGCATCGAGCCTCACCGTGCTCGAAAACATTGCCGTCGCCGCCCGCCGCGGACGCCGGGCCGGCCTCCGCTGGGCCACGGGCCGGCCGCTCCGGGAGGAGGCGGCGCGGCGGCTGGCGGCGATCGTGCCCGGGCTCGAGACGCGGCTCGACCAGCCGATCGGCTCGCTCTCCGGAGGGCAGCGGCAGATCGTCACGCTCGTGATGGCCACGTGGCAGCGGCCCGAGCTGCTCCTGCTCGACGAACATACCGCCGCCCTCGACCCCGCCGCCGCCGACCGCGTGATCCAGGCCACGGCCCGAATCATCCGCGACCAGGGCCTCACGGCCCTGATGGTCACGCACTCCCTGGCCCAGGCCGCCGCGCTCGGCGATCGGCTGATCCTCATCCACCGCGGCCGCATCGCCCTCGACGTGCAGGGAGCCGCGAAGCGGCGGCTCACGGCCGACGATCTCTCGGATCGGTTCGATGCGCTGCGCCGCGGGGATCAGCTCGACGACGCCGCAGCCCGGACGCTCGCGGAGGCCTACGTATGACCGCGGCCGCCGCCCCCTCCTCGCCGCTCGCCATCGCCCTGCGGCGATCCCTCCCCACGCTGCTCCTGCTCGGCGGCGCCTCGGCGCTCCTGCTCGCGACCGACCGGGCCGGCGCGAACCGGGCGCTGCCCGCGGTGGCCGTGCTCCAGCAGGTGAGCACGTCACTCCTCGACGACGCCGTGACCGGCATGCTCGAGGGGCTCGCCGACCGCGGCTATGTGGATGGCTCGACGGTCACGGTCCGTCGCTACAACGCCGAGGGCGACCTCGCGCAGGCCAACGCCATCGCGCGGGAGATCGCCGGCGGCCCGTTCGACCTCGCGCTCACGTCGAGCACCCCTTCCCTCCAGGCCCTTGCCACCGCCAACGACCGCGGCCGCATTCTCCACGTCTTCTCCGCCGTCGCCGACCCGTTCTCGGCGGGCGTCGGATTCGATCGCGCCGATCCGCTCGTGCATCCGCGGCACCTCGTCGGCTACGGCAGCCTCGCGCCGGTCGACGCCACCTTCCGCATCGCGCAGGCGATCAACCCGCGGCTGGCGACGGTGGGCGTGGCCCACAACCCGGCCGAGAGCAACTCGCGGCGGTTCATGGAACTGGCCAGGGCGAGCTGCAAGGCCCGCGGCATCGTGCTGCTCGAGGCCGCCGTGGAGAACTCGTCGGGCGTGATCGAGGCGATCCAATCGACGCTGTCGCGCGGTGCCGAAGCGGTCTTCGTGCCGGGCGACACCACCGTCTCGAGCGTCATCGATTCCATCATCGCGACGGCGGCGAAAGCGGGCGTGCCAGTGTTCACCGTGGTGCCCGGAGCGGCCGACCGCGGCACATTGTTCGACGTGGGCTTCGATTTCCGGGAGGTGGGCCTCCTCGCCGGCCGACTCGCCGGCGACCTCCTCCGCGGCCGGGATCCGACGACCGTTCCCATCGGCGAGACCGCCCGCGAAATCCCGCCGCGGCTCACGATCAACCTGGCCGCTCCGGGCTATGACCGGGCCCGGTGGCGAGTGCCTGAGGAACTCCTGCAGCAGGCGAAGGTGGTAATCGATCCCGCCGGCCGGCGCGACCAGCCCGAGGCGATGCTCGCCGGGCCGTTCGTCGAAGCCATGGTGGAACCCGGCAAGCGGTAGCGATCGGTTCCGCGCGGCCCGGATCAAGGCGCGTTAGCGATGCCGAGGCAAGCCAGGAGAGAGCGGCGCAGGGGTCGGCACGCGCCCGGGGAGGCGTGCGGCCACGACGCCCCACAGGCGAATCACGCCGTCGTCGTCGCCGCTCACGAAGGCATCGCCTCGCGGACTCACCGCGAGGCCCCAGACGGCCGCTTCGTGGCCACGGAGCACCGAAACCGTCTCGCCCGAGGCCGCATCCCAGATCGACACGCCCCCATCGGCCGACACGGCGATGACGCGACTGCCGTCCGGCGTGAACGCAACCTTCCATACCTGCTGCGACGGGCCGGTGAGCGTCGCCTGACAACCGGCCGTCGCCGCATCCCACAGTCGCACGCTGCCGTCGCTCGACGCCGTCGCCAGTCGCCGGCCATCCGGCGACACGGCGAGCCAGTTCAGCGGTCCGAGGTGCCCCTCGAACCGTCGCAGCTCACAGCCGCCGGCGATCTCCCAGGCCCGGGCGATCCGATCCTCGCCGGCCGTGTAGAGC
>CAZONY010000117.1:0-7269 GCA_964581215.1 uncultured Chitinophagaceae bacterium
CCCGCTTCATGTCGGTGTTCCAGAGGCACTGGTAGCCCTCGCGGCCGCCCCAGAAGACGTAGCCCGCGCCGCCGAGGCGGTGGGTCACTTCAAGGGCTTTCTTTACCTGCGCCGCGGCGAAGGCGAACGACTCGACGTTGGGGCTCGTCGCGGCTCCGTGGACATACCGCGGATGGCTGAAGAGATTGGCGGTGCCCCAGAGGAGCTTCTTGCCACACCGCTTCTGGTGTTCCGCGAGCCGGTCGGCCACGGCATCGAAATGCTTGTTGGTCTCGGCGAGCGTGGCCCCCTCCGGGGCGACGTCACGGTCGTGGAAGCAGTAGAAGTCGCAGCCGAGCTTCTCGAGGAATTCGAAGGCCACGTCCACGCGGGTGAGGGCCATCTGCAGCGGATCGCTCTCGGTTTCCCAGGGGCGGATCATCGTGCCGGGGCCGAACGGATCGCTGCCGGTGCCGCGGAAGGCGTGCCAATAGGAAACGGCGAAGCGGAAGTGATCCCGCATCGGCTTGCCTTCGACGAGGGCGTCGGCGTCGTAGTGCCGAAACGCCAGCATGTTTTTCGACTGGGGCCCCTCGTATCGAATCCTGCCCACGCCCGGGAAAAACTCTGCCATCGAACCGCTCCTCAGAGACCTGACCGAACAACGCCGCGGCAGCCGAGGGCCGCGGACGGGCGAAAGGTATACCGCACGGACGGGGATTTGTCGCGACGCCCCGCCTATCGGGCCGCCCGAAAAATCGGGGCCGGACTCGACGACCACGATGCCGGACTGCTGCCTCGAGCGCTTGGCCCCCCAAAAAAACTTCCTGCAGCCCGCCCTGTGGCGCGTGGTCGTCCGGAACCGCGGCCGGCGGCGGATCCGCCCCCTGGGCGTCGGCCGCGAACCAATCGCCGAAGAAGGCCGCGGCGATGGTGATGCCCGCCATGAGCAGGCCGAAGGCCAGGATCAGCGCCATCACGATGCCCATCATGCAGCCGGCGTTGCCGTCGTCGGTCGCCAGCCCGGCGAGGTGTTCCTGGCTCAGGCCCTCGCCCGTGGTGTGGCTGTCCGCCGACACGGCCGCCGCTGCGGATGATTGGTAGCGATTGACGGAGGTGTCGAGTGCGAGCAGCAGGGCCCGCGCGTGCCGGAAGAAGAGCAGTGGAAACACGACCGCGACGACGAGCGAGGCAGCCAGGGCCACCTGGTGGGAGGCTCCGAGCGTCAGCACGATGAAGGCGTAGAGCAGGCCGGTGCCGATGACGGTGGCACCGTAATTGATGTAGATCGCACCGAGATAGAAGCCTGGTTCGCGCTGGAACGAGCAGCCGCATCCAGCGCACTGCGGGGCCATCCGGAACGGTCCGCGATAGAGCGGCTCGTGCCCGCAGGCCGGGCAGCGGAGCCGCATCGCCCGGATGACGGAGCGGAGTCGCGAGGTCGTGGATGCCATGCCAAAAGCCGCTGATTGTCGAGGTTCGGCAGTGTACTGGAATCACTATGTCAGTGGGGTGCGCTGGCCGCGGGCCGCCTCGCGGGCGTAGAGTTGCCCATGAAGAGCCGGGCTTCACGCTCGATCGGTCGTGTCATGGTGTGGGCCGCGCTGCCGGCCGTGGCGACCGGAGGATGCGTGCTGATCCTGATGGCCCGCGCGGGGCCGCCTTCGGCTGAGACCGAGCCGCCGCGCCCGGTTGCCGATGCGTCGGTGCACGAGCGGTATGCCGCGGCCCGGCTGCGGCTGGCCGATTTGAAGGTCGCGAGGGGCGAAGACCTGAATCGGTTCATGCCGGGGCTGCTCACGCAGACCGACATGCGACGGCTGCGCAATCGCGTCGCCCTCCTTCGCGAACAGATCGACGCCACGCGACGACTGCCGCACGGCAACGCGGTGGACGAGCAGGAAGCGGCCGCCCGCGTCCGGCTGCGGATCGCCACCGAGGATCTCGACGCTGCCCGGGCCGTGCGGGCGCGGAACTCCGCCGTCGTCTCCGACAATGAACTGCAGCAGCTCGAGGTGAAGTGCGAGATCGCCCGGCTGCGGCTCGAGATGTGGTCCGACCCCTCGTTTCGCCGGTCGCCCATCGACGCCATGCAGATGCAGGTCGATCAGATCACAGACTTCGTGGTGGATGCCGTCGATTCGATCGACTGGGCGCCGGCGATGCAGCGGCGATGAGGTCGCCCCCGAAGCCGGCGATGCCCGGAGGCCGGCGGCGTCTAGCCGTTTTTGTGCGGGCCGCCGCGGGGGCCGAACTTGCGTGGACCGCGCGGAGGCTTGCCGCCCGGCCGGCGTTCGAAGCGTGCCGTCTTGCGGTGGTGGGGCCGGCCGCGGGGGCGATCCGGAGCGGCGGCGACGTCGTCGCGGGCCTCACTGGGCGCCGGTGGAGGCGCGAAGTGGTGGAGGATCGCCGCCGCCACCTCCGTGGGCGTGTAGCCCTGCTCCAAGAGCCGTTCCACGAGCAGGGTTTCGCGGGGGAATTCGCCCGCTTCGAGCCGGCCGCGGATGGCCTCGTAAAGAGCGTCGGACCGCCGGCTCTCCACCGCGGCCACGGTGGGAACGTGCTCGCGACGAATCCGCGTCTTCGTGAACCGCTCGATCGATTGCAGCTTGTAGATGCCCGCCCCCGACACGAGCGTCACCGCCCGTCCCTTGCGGCCGGCCCGCCCCGTGCGGCCGATGCGGTGCACGTAGTCTTCGGCGTCGTAGGGAAGGTCGTAGTTGACCACCAGCTCGAGGTCGTTGACGTCGATGCCGCGGGCCGCCACGTCCGTGGCGACGAGAAAGCGAAACGCAGCCTTCTTGAAGCTGCCCATGACCCGCGTCCGCTGGGCCTGCGCCATGCCGCCGTGCAGCCGCTCGGCGGAGCAGCCGCGGGCCACGAGCCGGTCGGCGAGTTCCTCCACCATCTGCTGCGTGTTGCAGAAGATCACGCCGCTCTTGACGTCGTAGTAGTCGATCAGCCTCGCGAGGGCGTCGAACTTCGCATGATGCCGCACCTCGTAATAGACCTGATCGACCAGCGGCGGCCCGGCGACGACCCGCTGCTCGATCTTCACCGTCGTCGCATCGCGGGAATGCCCGCTCACCAGCTGGCGGATCGGCGGGGAGATCGTGGCCGAGAAGAACACCGTCTGCCGCTCGGCGGGGGCGGCCACGAGGATCTTCTCGATGTCCTCGCGGAAGCCCATGTCGAGCATCCGGTCGGCCTCGTCGAGGATGAGCATGCTCACGCCGGATAGGTCGAGCGTGCCGCGGGCCATGTGGTCGGTCAGCCGGCCGGGCGTGCCCACGATGATGTGGGCGCCCCGCTTCAATTCGGCGAACTGCCGCTCGTAGGCGGCCCCGCCGTAGATCGGCACCGATCGCAGGCCCTTCTTGAAGGCCGCCAGCTTGTGCACCTCGTCGGCCACCTGCGTGGCCAGTTCGCGGGTCGGCACCAGGATCAACACCTGGGCACGCGGCTGGGCCGGATCGACCCGCTCGATCGCCGGGATGCAGAAGGCCGCCGTCTTGCCGGAGCCGGTCTCCGACTGGCCGACGACGTCGTGGCCCGCCATGAGGAGCGGGATCGCCGCCGCCTGAATGGGCGATGTCTCCTCGAAGCCGAGTTGCGCGACGGCGCGGAGCACTTCCGCCGAGAGGCCGAGCGATGCGAAGGGGACGTGACCGGGCCGGGAGTGGCGGGGGGCGGATCCGGACGGGTCAGGCTTGGTCATTGAGGGCTCGCCGACAACTGTAGGCCATGAACCTGGCCCATGCAATGAATGCCGCCGTGTCGGTTCCCTGCGCAAACCATGCCGGTACATTGGTGGCCGATCTCACGACTTCCCTCCGCCGGAAACCGCCGCGATGGATCAGTCCCGAGCCGACTCGACGGGCGAAGGCCTGAGCTTCGGGGGCCTGACCGAATTCGGTGAGGGGGGTGTCTCCGGCCCGGATCCGCTCACGCCCGGAACGCGGCTCGGCGACGTCGCCATCATCCGCTTCGTCGCGGCCGGCGGCATGGGTCGCGTGTACGAGGGGCTCCAGGGGATGCCCTGCCGGACGGTGGCCGTGAAGGTGATTCATCCCGGCGTGCTCGCGCCGGCCGCCGCCCGGAGGTTCGAGCACGAGGCCCACATCCTCGGGCGGCTCAATCATCCCGGCATCGCGAAGATCTATTCCGTCGGCATGCATTCGGTCGCCGGCTGTGCCCTGCCCTACTTCGTGATGGAGTTCATCGAAGAGGCGCGGTCGATCACGTCGCATGCCGAGGAGCACGGCCTCCCCTTCCGGTCGCGGGTCGAACTGTTCCGCGAGGCCTGCCGGGCCGTGGCCCACGGTCATCTCAAGGGGATCGTGCACCGCGACCTGAAGCCCGGCAACATCCTGGTCGATGCCGCCGGCCAGCCGAAGATCATCGATTTCGGTGTGGCCCGCAGCACGGACGGCGACGTGGCCCTCACGACGATGCATACCGACGTCGGCCACATCGTGGGCACGCTTCAATACATGAGCCCGGAGCAGTTCGACGGGGATGCGGAAGAGATCGACATGCGTTCCGACGTCTACTCGCTCGGCATCGTGCTCTACGAGCTGCTCGCCGGCCGCCCCCCCTACGCGATCGCCCGGCAGCCGGTCTACGCGGCGGCCCGGATCGTGCGGGAGACGGAGCCGACGTCGGTTTCAGCGGTGAACCCGCGACTGCCGCGGGATCTGGCCACCATCGTGGCGAAGTGCCTGGAGAAAGAGCGGAGCAGGCGGTATGCCTCGGCCGGTGAACTGGAGGCCGATCTTGGCCGCTTTCTCCGCGGCGAGCCGATCATGGCCAGTCCGCCCCGGCTTCTCGACGGCCTCGTCAAGCTCGCCCGCCGCCACCGGTTCGCCGCGGCCGCGGCGGCCGGCATCGCGGCGTCGCTCGTGCTCGCGCTGGCGGGGATCTCGCTGTTCGCGGTGCGCGCGGATCGCCAACGGCGCGTGGCCGTCGCGGCGCAGCAGCGGGCCGACACGGCCAGCCGCGAGGCCGGCGAGCATCTGTATGTGGCCAATCTCCGCGCGTTCCAGACGGCGATCCAGACGGGAAACGTCCGCCTGGCCCGCGAGGCCTATCGGGAGAATGCGGCCATCGCGGGGGAGCCGCGGCCGCTCGAATTGCGTGTTCTCGGCACCGCACTCGACGAGGCCATCGCCGTGCTGAAGCCGAGCCAGGGTGTGGTGCGCGACGTGGCCTTCAGTCCGCGGGGTGACCTTCTCGTCGCGCTGTCATCGAAGAGCGTAGATCCGCTCACGCCCGTCGGTCCGCGCATGAACGCTTTTGTGTCGGACGCCGGACTTCTCCAGAACATGGCACGGCGGGAAGCGCACCTGGTCCACGTGACCCATGGTGGCGGGGCCCGGCTGCTTTCCGAATCCGACGACCCGTGGGTGCGCCGCTGGCTCGCCGGCCGTGTGACCGCGGCCCCGGGAAAGCCTGAATCCGACCCCGCGGTGGTCGTGAGCGACGACGGCCGCTGCGTGGCGGAGCAGATTTCCGAGGCGATTCGGGTCTCCGATGGGGAGACCGGAGCGGAGATCGCGACACTTCCCGTCGGTCGGGAGCGGGTGAAGGACATGATCTTTACGCCGGATGCGAGCCGACTGCTGATCAGCAAGGCCGGCGGCCATTCGTCCCTTTGGGACACGCACGCCGGCAGGCTGCTGAGCGTGGTGTGCGAGAGCGGAGGGAAGGAATCGATCGAAGCGTCGGTCTTCAGTCCGGAGAGCCGTCACCTGGCGCTGCTGGTCAACGAGACGCCCAGGCTGGACCGGTGCGAAATCCGGATTTATGACGCCCGCGACGGCGGCCGCGTGGGCGTCGTGCACGTGCCTGCGGGGATCGGCTTTCTGGATACGCTGATCGTCTTCAGTCCGGATGGCTCTGCGTTGGCGACGTCGTCGCGGGAAAATGAGGTGACCGTGTGGCGCGTCGCGGACGGCACCGTCGCGGGGAAGCTCGCGGGCCATGATGGGTTCGTAACGGCGGTGGCCTTCAGCGCCGACGGCACGCGGATCGCCAGTGGCACCCAGAGTGGCACGATCTGTCTCTGGGATCGCGACACGCACTCGCTCACGGGCCGGAGGGTCGGTCATGAGGCGGCGATCAACGCCTTGGCCTTCCGGCCGGATGGCCGGACGCTCGCCTCCGGCAGCCGTGACGGGATGCTTCGCGTCTGGGCGGTGGCGGAGAACGGGTCGCTTGCCCGGTGTGCGTCCCCGGCCGAACCGACGATCGTTCGCGTCCGCCCCGATGGCGGGCAGATCGCGGTGTCGGCCCGTGATTCCGGCGTCGTCGAACTCTGGGACCCGCTGGCGATCGAACGGGTGGGCGTGCTGGATCACGGCGCGCTGGTCGTCCGCGACGTGGTCTATTCGGCCGACGGGAGGCGCCTGGCGACGGCGGCGAGCGGCGCGGCCGACGCGGGCGAGGTTCGCGTGTGGGACGTCCAGACCCGCACCAGCCTGGCGACGCTCGGCGACCATGTCGGCGGTGCACGCACGGTCGCGTTCAGCCCGGACGGTTCCCGGCTTCTCACCACGGCCGGCGTGTCGCGCGTGATCCTCTGGGAGTGGGGCGGCGGAAGGCGGCTGTTCGAGGAGAAGGTCGCCCTGCATGCCCGGTTTCGCAGCGGGTATGCGAGCGGCAGCACGGCCGTCTTCGGCGACTCGGGCCGCCGTGTCGTCTCCGGCGGGGCCGATGCTCGGGACGCCGTCACCGGAGAGGCGGTGGCCACGATGCCCCGCATCGGGATGGTGACGAGCATCGCCGCGCAGCCGGGCGGAAGGCTCATCGCCCGTGGCACGGCGATGGGCACGGTCTCCATCGACGACTGCCGGTCGGGCACCCGGGTCGCGGAGTGCTTGGGTCACGCCAGCAGCGTGCTCGACGTTGCGTTCACGCCGGACGGCACGCGGGTCGTCACGGCGTCCGCCGACGGCACGGCGCGGGTCTGGGAAACGGTCTCCGGATCGCCCGTGCATGTGCTCGAGGGGCACGAGGGGAGCGTCGAGAGGGTTCTGCTCACGCCCGACGGCCGGCGGATCGTCACGGCGTCGGCCGACGGCACGGTGCGGATTTGGGATGCCTCGTCGGGCCGGCAGCTCTGTGCCCTGCCGGGCAGCCGCGAGGTGCCCCGCGGCATCGCCCTCGATCCGACGGGCCTGCGGCTGGTGACGGTCACGGATGGCCGGGTGCGGGTTTGGGGAGTCTCCAACGCGGAGATCATCACGGCCCGGGAGGAGGCGGCCGCACCCGACGACGCGGCTCCTCGAG
>CAZONY010000118.1:0-7259 GCA_964581215.1 uncultured Chitinophagaceae bacterium
ACCCCGGTGCCGCACCCCTCCGGAACCAGTCGATCGCGATGCCCGGCCAGGTGATCCAGGAGATCGTCGCCGCCGTCGGGCCCGAGGGAGGCTTCGCTCCCGAGGAACTCGACCTCGCCACAGCCGCCGGTTTCCGGCCGGTTTCCCTCGGCCCGCATATCCTGCGGATCGAAACGGCCGCCATCCTGCTTGCCTCGTGGCAGAGGCTCGGGCGCTTTCAGCCTAGCTGCAGCGACGACCTGCAAAGGTGAGAAAGGAAGGCGACGGGGTCGGCGAACGCTCGCGGAGCATTGGGCGTATCCTCGCCCGCGACGCGGCTTTTGCCGCCCCAGAGCCGGTGATGCACGTAGGCTGGATGTGCCCTAACCGTCTCGTGGGTTGGCAAACACTTCGAGGCGAGCCCCCTGTCCGATACCTGCTGCCGCAGCACGGGCGGACAGTTCAGCGAGGGCTCGTCGGCCGACGTCGCCCAGATCGAGCGTCCAGTCGTTGACGTACAGGTCCACGTGCTGCATCAGCACGGCATCGTCGAACTCCTGGGCATGCCGCCGCATCGTCGGGAGCGGGGCCGTCCGGTCGGAGAGAGCGAGCTGGAGCGAGTCACGGATCACCTGCTGCACCGCCAGCATCGTCTCCGAAGCCAGGCGCCGGCTGGCGACGATGCCTCCCAGTGGCAGGGGACTGCCTGTTGTCTCCTCCCAGCGGGTGCCCATGTCCTCGACGAGGAAGAGCCCCTGCTTCTGCCAGGTGAACCGCCCTTCGTGGATGCAACCGCCAAAGTCGGCCGTGCCGGCCAGGAGCCGCGGCATGATCTCCGAGAAGACGACATGTTCCACCCGCGTGCTGTCGGGATGGAAGAGATGGAAAAGGAATGCGGCCGTCGTATCGCGTCCCGGCAGCAGGGTGAGTCGATCGGGGCCGCCGGGATGCGTGTCAGGCTGCGCCGCCAGGAGCAGCGGGCCCACGCCGAAGCCGAGAGCCGAGCCACTCGGCAGCACGACATAGTCCCTGGTCAGGCGGAGGGCCGCAGGAAAACTGGCTTTGGCGACATCGAAACCGCCGGCCCGGAGTCGGTCGTTGAGTTCCTGGATGTCGAGCAACTCCACGGCGAAGTCGAGCCCGCGCCAATCGACGGCCCGGGTGAGCAGGCCGTGAAACGCAAAAGTATCGTTGGGGCAGGTCGAGATGCCGAGGCGGATCGTCTGTGTCACGGGGCCTCCGCCAGTGTCTGCAACGCGAGCATCGCAGCGGCCTCGAGGGCGGGCTCCACACACCAGCGGGAGTGATCGCGGTCCCCGGCCAGGTTCGAGATCCCGCGGATGATGGTCCAGGACACCCGCGCGAGTTCGCATGCGATCGCGACACCAAAACCCTCCATGTCTTCGGCCCCGGCGTCGGGAACCAGCGCGCGGCGCAGTTGCACGTCAGCGGGTCCGGCCGAGGCTGTGCAGGCTGTCAGCAAGACATGCCCTGCTGTCGTGCCGGCGGAGCCGATCCGATCGCTGACGGCGGGCTGGCCAACGGAGGGGTCGCCCGGCCACTGCGGCCAGCCGAGCGACGAAGCGTGCTGAAAGTCGCTGCCCGTGCCGACGCCGACGCCGTAGCTGACCACCTCATCGAAGCGATACGCATGGCCGACCGTGAGCCGGCCATCGATCGCACCGGCGATACCGACGAGCGTCACACTGGCCGGCTGGAGGGTCGCCAGCAGGTGGGCCGTGCGGGCCGCGGCGGCGATGGGGCCGAAGCCGCACAGCTCGATCCGCAGACGCCCGCCATCTGACGATCCGATGACCTGCTCGACGATGCGACGCTCCCCCACGGTCGGAACGAGCAGTAATTGTCTGGTCATGCCCAGGAGATCAACCCACGGAGGACGACGGGATCATGCAGAACTTCTCTTGCCATTGTAGGTCGCCGGGCACTTGGCACACCATGAAGCCGGCCAACGCAGGCCCTCTATTCACAGCACGGGCACCGTTCGGGCACGTCGATGACGAGCGTGGCCGCATAGGCAGTCTTGTCGTAGCCCTCGCCCTTCTCGTCGGGTTTCTCAAGATGCGTGACGACGAGCACGAGATTGCCCTCCCGGGGTGTGTAGCGGCATCGACCGTCGGCATCGGTCTTGCGTTCGTGCCCGGGATCGAAGCCTTCCGCAAGCGTCGCCCCCCGCGGGATGAACGACACGACCTGATCGGCCAGCGGTTTGCCCTTGAAGAGCAGCTGCACGGCGATCGGCTTCCCCGGTCCGCAGCCGAGCACGGGATGGCTCTCCAGTACGAGTTCGAGCGGATGGCCGAGTGGGCCAGGGAGATTTCCCGCGGGCTTCTCCGGCTTATCGAGCGACTCCGAGGCGAGAAAAAACGTCTTGCCTCCCTTGAACCCCATCGCCCCGTGGCGGACGCCCTGCCGGAAGTGGCCGACGCAGTGCAGCCCCGCCGCGGCCGGCACGAACCTCGCCGACCAGAAGCCCTCCTTGGGTGCGTAGCCGACATCGACCATGTCGGGCCGGAGGTCGGTCTTCCGGCCGTCGGGGCCGATGACCTCGACCGGCACGTCGTCGAGCGAGCCGACCTTGCCAGCGACCTTGAAGTCGCGATGGTCGTTGCCGTGGTTACCAAGGAACAGATCGACGTGCACGACGTCATCCGGTCGCACCAGGCGAGGCGAAGCCTGGAGCCACGTGTCATGGGCCACCGCCACCAGCGGCCACCATCCCGCCGCCATCAGCACACCCCAGACTCGCTTCGCAAGAAACCTATTCATACGTCACCGCCTCTCCTCCGTTGATGCTGTGCAGGCCACGATGGATCGCCGGCGCGATCCGCTCGCCAAGCAAGGCCACCCGTCCATCGCCGAAGAGCACGTTCGCGCCCCCCGTGTGATAGCTCTTCGGCCCGAAGAAACCCGACCAGTGGACGACGTAGTCGGGAATCGTGCTGTTGGGGGTCAGAAAGCCGTTGGTCAGGCTGTTGCCCTGGGTCGTGGCCGCCCATGCCACCCCCCGGCCCCGCATCGATGGGCTATTCGCCGCCCGCCATGCCGTGAGCGACGACCAGGTGGCCACGATGGCGTCGACGTCGGCGGTGCTCGCGATCCCGCTCCGCGTGATCCGGTTGGGCAACCCGTTCACGTTCGTCCATCCTGTCGAGCCGTTGAGGGTGTACTGATACGGAAACCGCGGTGGCGAGGCGAACGTGACCGTATCGCCGGTGCTCGCGGTCGCGATGCTCCGGACCGCCTCGCTGGCGATCACCGTCTTCGATGTCCCGTCGGCGACGTCTGCGATCCTCACCTGCGAATTTTCGTAGACGATGCCGTCGGTAGGCTTGCTGAACTCCCAATAGGTGTTCGTTCCGGAGACGGTGCCGCTGCCGAAACTCACCATGTAGTTGTTGCCGCCGTACGCCGCGCCGTTGCACTGGCTCACGCTCGGAGCAGGATCGCTGGGGCACAGCAGCATCGGGATTGGCGCGGCGAACACGGCCGCGAACGCGGCGTTTGGTGTCTGATTGTTGAAGCTCCCGGTGAATGGATGCTGGGTGAAATCAAGCTGGCTGGCGATCCGTTCCTGCTCGGCGTACGGCAGCAGTCGGCAGTGCAATGACCAGCCGGCCGTGCCGCTGGTGCGTGCTCCTGTCGGCGGAAAATGACCGCACATGCTCTCGTAGTTGAGCATCGCCAAGCCGAACTGCCGTAGGTTGTTGGTGCAGGAGCTTCGCCGCCCCGCCTCGCGGGCGGCCTGCACGGCTGGCAGCAGCAGGCCGACCAGCACGCCGATGATGGCGATCACGATCAATAACTCGACCAGGGTGAACCCGCGCTTTCGGCGCAGGCATGCTCGGGAAACCATGACGATTCCTCAGATGGGTGCGTGGACTGAACGCCTCTCGGCATCCGCTGGCGCGCACGATGCGGCACCATGGCGGACCCGGGGCGAAACAACGGCACTCGAGCGGCGCGAGAACGCCGGCTCAGGCCACGCGGGGTGGAGGCGTGTCGGGGGCAGACCGATCGCACGGCACGCCGTCTTCGCCAGGCTGAATCACCTCGACACACGGTGCGCTGGAGACCACGGCGCACACGATCGGCGAAGGAATCGCTGCGCCGATGGCAAACCACTGCGACACGATGCCGCCGCACGCGAGCATCGCCTTCAAGACGAGGGTGCGTGATGACACCGGCTCGACGTCGGCCCTGTCGCCTGGCCCACCGAGCGATACCGGGCTGCCGACGGCCTCCATTTCGGGGCCGCCGGCCGGCTCACTCGGTGCCGAGCAGCAGCTGGCCTGTTTCTTTGCCGCGCAGCAGGAGGAGGCGACGGCCGTCTGAGCGGGAGTTGCCACCCGCCGCTGAAGAGCCGCGATGACGCCAGCATCGACGCCGTTGGCCCGCGCCCACGCGAGCGTCTCGGCCGGCGTGTTGCAGCAGCAATTCGAAAAGCACTGCTCCGCGGTCACGCAGCCACAGGCTTTGTCCATGCACGGAAACGGCGTCGTGCGATCCTTGGCCGCCAGCCGTTTTTCGGCCGCCGGGCTGGCACCGCCGGGAGCGACCACACCCAGTGGCAACGGCCATCCCGACGCCACGATCGCATAGCCCACGAGCGAGAGCCACGCGATGAACCGGCGAATCACTGCATCCCGATGCATACCGAAGAGACTATCACGCCGAAGGCCAAACACCACCGCAGCAAAACATCCCCTTCAGGACATCGTTCTTGGCTCCCCAAACGCTGATCGATCCGTGAGGGGCTGCCCATGCCCCCGGGAGCCGGCCTTGCTGGCAAGCGAAGCCATGGATGGCGAAGCGTAGCCAGCAGGGAGAGAGCGAAGGCCAGGATGGCCGGAGCGAACGTCCGGCGACGGGGGCATGGGCAGCCCCGAACCGCTCCTCTGAAGCGAACGAAGCAAACTACGCGTTGCTCCCACCACCGAGGAAACTGATCGCCGCAGCGAGTTCCCCCATGCTGGCTGATTCGTCGGCGGCCTCGAGCCCGATCCAGCCACGGTAGGCCCGTTCCTCGAGCGTCCCCAGGACCGCCGGGATATCGACCTCGCCCGTGCCCAGCGGCGCCGGCCGACCGCGGCCCGCATAGGCGCCCGCCACGGCATCGGTCACATGCACGAAGCCGATGTGGGCCCCGAGCATCTCCACGGCGGCGACCGGATCGTGGCGATGCACGAGGAGCGACCCCGTCACGATGTCGCATTGCAGGCTTGCCTCGGGCAGCGCCGCCATCACGCGGATCAGATCGGCCGGGGCGGCCCGCCCCGCCTCGGCGCAGAGCATCGCGCCCACCTGCTGCCCCCAGGCCCCGATGTCGGCCAGCACGTCGATGAGCAGCTGCCAGGCGGAATCGGGGGCGTCCGCATCGGCCGCGCCAGCCGGAGGAATGTCGCCGAGGTGATTGGTGACGACCCGCGCCCCGAGCGCGTGCGCTAGCTCCAACGCCGACTTCGTGGCGGCGATCCGGGCCTCGAGCCGCTCGGTGTCGCCGTAGCCGCCGCGCGTCGGAAACGCCACCGCCGACACGACCAGCCCCTCGTCGTCGAGCCACTTGCGAATCTGCCGGAGGCCCGTCTGCGTGATCTGCTCGGCGGCGATGCCGCGGCGGCCGTCGATCTCGATCCCACGCACGCCCAGCTCCCGCGCACGGGCGAGTGCCCGCCGCAGGTCACGGGAAAGCGACAACGCAGGCACCGACAGGCGGGATGGCTCCATGTGCGGGCCGAGTATATCCTCGCCGCATGGCCGTGCTTGCCGAAGTCATCGCCGCGCTCGAGCAGATCGCCCCGCTGCGGCTGGCGGCCGACTGGGACGCCGTAGGTCTGCTCGTCGGCACGCGCCGCGTGACCATCGGCCACGTGATGACCTGCCTGACCCTCACGGAAACCGTCGTCCGTGAGGCCGTGCAGCGCGACGTTGGCATGATCGTCAGCCACCATCCGCTGCCCTTTCGGCCGGTCGGACGGATCACCGACGACTCGGCGACCGGCCGCGTGCTGCTCGATCTGCTCGGCGGCGGCATCGCCGTCTGGAGTTCGCACACTGCCTGGGACTCCGCCGCGGGCGGCATCAACGCTCAACTGGCCCACTTCATGCGACTCGCGCATGTCGTGCCGCTCGAGCCCGATCCGATCGATCCGACGGTGGGCGTCGGCCGCGTTGGCGATGCTCCGGCGGGCCTCACCGTTGCCGATCTCGCGCGGAGCCTGATGCAGTCGCTTGCCACAGCCGACGCGAGCGTCACCATCGCCGGCTGTCAGATTGCCGGCGAAGCAACATGTCCGGCGGGCCGCGTGGGCATCATCTGCGGCAGTGGCGGCGAGATGGTGGCGGCCGCGCAGGCCGCGGGCTGCTCGACGCTCGTGACCGGCGAGATCAAGCTCCACGACGCCCTGGCGGCGACGGCCGCGGGCGTGTCCGTCATCGCGGTCGGCCACCATGCCAGCGAGCGGTTTTCGATGGGTGTGCTGGCCAGAAGGCTGGCGGAGAGCCTTCCCGGGCTGACCTGCTTCGCCAGTTCCACCGACGTCGATCCACTGGTCTGGATGCCCATCTGACCGGCGCGTTGCTCCGCGTTTTTCCGGCGCTACACTGGAGAGAGTGAATCCTCCCGCCACCTGCCGCCGCTTCCTTACGGCCCTGCCCGTCTACAACGAGGCGGCTCACGTGGATGGCGTGCTGGACGAGGTGCTGCGGATTACGCCCGACGTGCTCGTTGTCGATGACGGCTCGACCGACGGCACGGCCGACAGGCTGGCCCGCCGTCGCGACATCCGGCTCGTGCGGCACGACTCCAACCGGGGCTATGGCGCGGCCCTCGCCTCGGCGTTCGCCGCCACGCTCGCCGGTCCTTGGGACGGCCTGGTCACGATCGACTGCGATGGCCAGCACCAGCCACGGATGATCCCCGATTTCATCGCCGCCGCCTCCAGCGGCACGGCCGACATCGTCAGCGGCAGCCGCTACCTGGCCCGGTTCCCTGGCGACACGCCGCCACCGGCCGCCCGGCGGCGGATCAACGCCGAGATCACCGCCGAGATCAACGAGCGGCTCGGCCTGACGCTCACCGACGCCTTCTGCGGCTTCAAGGCCTACTCGCGGCGGGCTCTTCGCCGCCTCCGCATCACCGAGACCGGCTACGCGATGCCGCTGGAGGCATGGGTGCAGGCCGCGGCGGCCGGCCTGCGGATCGTGGAACTGCCGGTGCCGCTCCTCTATCTCGACCTGGCACGCAGTTTCGGGGGCGCACT
>CAZONY010000119.1:0-4551 GCA_964581215.1 uncultured Chitinophagaceae bacterium
GGCGACCTGACCAGCCGCAAGCTTGTGCCAGCCCTCTACAGTCTCCGGCAGGCCGGGGACCTGCCGGCCGAGACGCGGATCGTTGGTTTCTCCCGGACGCCGATGACCGACGATGCCTGGCGCGGCATGCTGCGTGACACGACGGCCAAGCATGCCGATGCCTTCGACGAGCGGGCCTGGCAGGAGTTTGCCGAAGCGATCCACTATCAGCCCGGCGACATCGGCCAGGCCGACGATTTCGCCGCCCTCGAGCGGCGGCTGGAATCGCTCGAGGGAGGCCGGGAGACGACCCGCGTCTATTACGCGGCGACGGCACCGCAATTCTATGGGCCGCTGGTCGCGCAGCTGGGAGCCTTCGGCATGGCCGACGAGGCCCGCGGCCCGCGGCGGATCGTCGTTGAAAAACCGTTCGGCACGGATCTCGCCTCGGCCCGTGGGCTCAATGCCGAGCTCCACGCCGTCTTCGCCGAGCGGCAGATCTATCGCATCGACCATTACCTGGGCAAGGAGTCGGTGCAGAACATGCTGGCGCTGCGGTTCGCCAACACCATCTTCGAGCCGGTCTGGAATCGTCGCTACATCGATCACGTGCAGATCACCGTGGCGGAAGAGGTGGCCGTCGGCCGCCGCGGGGCCTACTACGACACCGCGGGCGTGCTCCGCGACATGTTTCAAAACCATCTGCTGCAGCTTCTCATGGTGACTGCCATGGAGGCTCCCGTGCGGTTCAACGCCGACGCGGTCCGCAATGAGAAGGTGAAGGTTCTCGACGCCATCCGGCCGCTCGACACGGAGCATGTGGCCGCCGCCGGCATTCGCGGCCAGTACCGCGGCTATCTCGACGAGCCGGGCGTGGCGGCTCACAGCCAGACGGCCACGTTTGGAGCCATCCGCCTGGAGATCGACTCCTGGCGATGGCAGGGGGTGCCCTTCTATCTCCGCAGCGGCAAAGCCATGAGCTGCCGCACCACGCAGATCGTGATCGCGTTCCGTCAGCCTCCCCTGCAGCTCTTCGGCGCCAAGGGGGCCGGGCAGCCCGAGGGGAACCGGCTCGTGGTGCAGATTCAGCCTGCCGAGGGCATCCAGCTTCACTTTCATACGAAGGTGCCCGGCGAGGGCATGCGGCTGCGGCTCACCGACCTCGAGTTCAGCTACTCGCGGGAATTCGCCGGCCGGCTGCCCGAGGCCTACGAGCCACTGCTGCTCGACGTGATGACCGGTGACGCGAGCCTCTTCGCGCGGGCGGACGAGGTGGAAAAGTCGTGGGAGATCATCGACCCCTTCGCGCGGGCGTGGGCCTCCGGCGGCATGCCCCCCATCCCGGTCTACGAACGCGGCTTCTGGGGGCCGATGGCGTCGGTCGAATGGATGGAGGCGCAGGGACGCACATGGTTCGACCAGTGCCCGGTGCTCACCTGAAGCCGCTGTGTATCGGCGACGTGCGGCTCGGCTCCCCGGTCGTGCAGGCGGCCCTGTCCGGCTACAGCGACCTGCCGATGCGGGTCTTGGCCCGGCGGTTCGGCGCGGCCTACTCGCTTTGCGAGGTGCTGCTCGACACCTTCGTGGCCGTCCTCGGGTCGAACCGCAGAAACCTGGCCCGCGTGGCGGTGAGCCCCGAAGAACACCCGGTTGGCGGCCAGTTGATGGGGGCGAACCCGGACGATTTCCCCCCCGCGGCGCGGCGGCTGGTCGAGGCCGGGTTCGACGTGATCGACATCAACTTCGGCTGCCCGGTGAAAAAGGTTCTGGGCCGCTGCCGCGGCGGCTACCTGCTTTCCGTCCCGGAGACCGCGCTCGAGATCGTGGATCGGGTTCGCGCTGCCGTGCCCGCCGGCGTGCCGGTGACGCTCAAGATGCGACGGGGCATCGACGACTCGGCCGAGAGCACGGAAAAATTCTGGACGATCTTCGAGGGGGCTTTCGCACGCGGTGTGGCGGCGATCACGGTTCATGGCCGCAGCGTGCAGCAGCGGTATGTCGGCCCGAGCAACTGGGACTTCCTCGCGGAGGTGAAGCGGGTGGCCGGCGACCGCACGATCATCGGCTCCGGCGACCTGTTCTCGGCGCAGGCGTGCGTGGCGATGCTCGAGCAGACGGGCGTGGATGGCGTGAGCGTGGCCCGGGGGGCGATCGGCAATCCCTGGATCTTCCGCCAGACGCTCGCCCTGCTGTCCGGCACGCCCGTGCCGCCCCCCCCGTCGCTGCACGAGCAGCGAGAGGTGCTGCTCGTGCACTTCCGACTTGCCGAACAGCTGCACGGAGAAGCCCTGGCCGGGCGGACGATGCGCAAGTTCGCCATCAAGTATGCCCGCCTGCACCCCGATTCCCTCGCCGTGCGCGATGCCTTCGTGGCCGTGAAGACGAATGCCGACTGGCAGGCGGTGCTGAGCCGCTTTTATGCGGTCGATGCCCCGGGCCGGGATCCCTCGGCCGATGTCGATGAAACGGTGGAGTGCGCGTGAGCCTGCAGTCGCTCCCGCGCCCACTGCGGCTGGACGCCCTTCTCGATCCACCGTTCGAGCGCCCAGGTCGCGGCTTCCCGGACGACGGGGGCGGGATCCCGGAGCGCCGTTTCGAGGGCGGCGGCGGCGGCCGGGTCGGGGTGGTTGCCCAACGCGATCGCCGCCGAGCGGGCCAGGCCAGACCGCTTGGCCCGCAGGATCGGCGAGCCCTGGAATCGCTCCCGAAAGCCGGCGTCGTCCAGGAGGAGCATCTCGGCGAGCGAGAGCGTCGTCGCGCCGCCGCGCGGGGCGAACGCCGGCTCGTCCGACACCGGCGCATGCCGGTTCCACGGGCAGACCTCCTGGCAGATATCGCAACCGAACACCCACGCCCCCATGCCGGTCCGCAGTTCGACGGGAACGGGACCGCGGTCTTCGATCGTCAGCGTGCTGATGCACGCCCGTGCGTCGAGCACGCGTGGTTCGACGAGGGCGCCGGTCGGGCAGGCGTCGAGACAGGCCGTGCACGTGCCGCAGTGATCGACCTGGATCGGCTCGTCGGCGGGCAGGTCGAGGTCGGTGAGCAGGGCCGTGAGAAAGAAAAAACTGCCGGCCCCGGGGTGGATCAGCATCGTGTTCTTGCCGAACCAGCCAAGCCCGCCAAGCCAGCCGAAGTCGCGCTCCGCCAGCGGCGCCGAATCGACGACGCCCCGCGTCGCGCAGCCCGCTCTGCGGCGTTCGAGCCACGAGCCGAGGGCGTTGACGCGTTCGCGAAGCAGGTCGTGGTAATCGGCGCCCCAGGCGTACCGGGAAACCCTCCCCCTGCCCCGCCCCGAGGTGGAAGTCGTCTCGTCGGCGGCCGCGCTGGAGTAGTCGGTGGCGAGCATGACCACACTGCGGGCTCCCGGCAGAAGCAGTCCCGGATCGGCTCGCAGCGGTTCGTGCCGCCGCAGCCACGATTCCATCGCGCCCGCATATCCACGGTCGAGCCAGGCTCGAAAGCGATCATGACGGGGCGGCGCTCCGGCCGCGGCGATCCCGACCCTCGAAAAACCCAATCGCAGGGCTTCGGCGCGGAGTTCGGCCACGAGAGGCACCATTTCCCCGGGGCGTGTCGATGGTCGGAAACTCATTGCGGTGTGGGCGAACGGGGCAAGTGGGGCGGATTTCGGGGGCCTGAAATGGTCTGGACCGGTTTCGGCAAGACGCTATCGTCCTCGCCGCATGGTCCGTGCCTGAGAGGATAATTTCCATGACGTGCGAACAACGCCCTGTTTTCCACCCGACTTCCGCGGCGTTCGCGATCGTCGCCCTGCTCTCTCTGGCGGGATGCAAGACGCCTCCCCCTGCCCCGGTGTATGGGGCCACGACGGTCGCCCCGGCACCCGCCGGCATGGTCGGACAGCCCGGGGCCTACGGCGCTGCGCCCCAGGCTGTGTCGTATCCGCCGCCGCCCGGCGCTCCCATGCCGGGGCCGGCCACGTCATGGCAGGGTGTGCCGCAGGCGTCGGCTCCACCGGCCAACTGGTCGCAGGCCGGCAGCCCCGCGGCGACGGGTTCCCAGCCATTCTCCCTTCAGCCGTATGCGAACCAGGCCACCAACCAGGCGAATCAGTTCGGCGCGCAGGCGCAGAACCAAGCCCAGACCTTCGCCAACCAGACGCAGCAATCCCTGGCAAACCAGCAGCAGCAGATGGCGAACCAGTTGCAGAACCAGGCCAATCAGTACCAGCAGGGATTCAACAACCAGATGCAGCAGTATGGCAACCAGATGCAGCAGGGCATGCAGAACGCCCAGCAGCAAGTGAACGCGCAAGTGCAGCAGGCCATGCCGCAGATGCCGTCGGCTCCGCAGACGCAGACCGTCAACGGCAACTGGTGGCCCTTCACGGATCCCAACGCCATGCCGCCGGCACGAGCCACGCCGACGGGAATCTCGCGGTACTGAATGTACGCCCGCGGGGGCATCCATGCCCCCCGCGGGCTTGCCCGCCTCCGGCGGAAGGGGGCGTCGCCTCCAGCGACGCGGTCCGCGGTTGTGTGCGTCTCCCTCTTGGGGCATCCATGCCCCCCGCGGGCTTGCCCGCCTCCGGCGGAAGGGGGCGTCGCC
>CAZONY010000119.1:4651-7242 GCA_964581215.1 uncultured Chitinophagaceae bacterium
TCCAGCGACGCGGTCCGCGGTTGTGTGCGTCTCCCTCTTGGGGCATCCATGACCCCCGCGGGCTTGCCGACCTCCGGTCGGCAGAAGCCCGCCCACGTGTGGTCTCTCACCGTCGGGGGTGAAACCGTTCGTGGATGCCTCTCAGTCGGCCGGCATCGACATGGGTGTATCGCTGCGTGGTGGCAATGCTCGCGTGTCCGAGCATCTCTTGGACGTGTCGCAGGTCCACGCCGCCGGCCACGAGATGCGTGGCGAAACTGTGCCGGAGCGTGTGGGGCCCGATGTCGGCCGGTACGCCGGCCCCGCCGGCATGGAGGCGGACGATCTCCCAGATGCGCATCCGAGAGAGCCGATTGCCCCGCGAGGAGAGCACCGCCCACGACGCCCCGCCGGCCCGTGCGGCGAATTGCCGCCGCGGCCCTTCCAGCCAGGAGCCGAGCGCCGTGATCGCCCGGCGGCCGAGCGGCACCACCCGCTCCTTGTCTCCCTTGCCCCGGCAGGTGCAGAACTGCTCGCCGAGATGGATGTCGGTCACCCGCATCGCCGACACCTCGGAGGCGCGACAGCCGGTCGCGTAGAGGAGTTCGAGGACGGCACGGTCACGATTGCCGATCGGCCCCGTCGCGTCCGGATTGGCCAACAGCCGCTCGACCTGGTCCGGGGTGAGTACGCCGGGAATCGTGTCGTCCCGGCGTCCCGGTGCGAGCAGTTCCGCCGGACTCTCCGTGACCAGACCCTCGAGCTGTAGGAAGGCATAGAACGTCCGCAGCGTGGCCGCCTGCCTCGCCACGCTGGCCCGCGCCAGGCCGCGCTTCCCCAGATGGGCGAGGTAGTCGCCAAGATCCCTCACCGAAAGCCGGGTCGGATGCCGACCGGCCAGCCAATCGCCGAAGATCGCGAGGTCACGGCGGTAGGCCGCCTGCGTGTTGATCGAGAGCGCCCGCTCGTGGCGGATGTAGTCGAGGAACCGGCGGGAGAGCGTCGCCGCCGACCCCGGCTCCGCCACCATGCCCGCGGCGGCGTCGAGGACGATTCGCCGCGTCCGCCGCTGCCCGTCTCGCGCCATGGAGGACTCGTCGCCGTGTGGCCCTACCCGTCGTAGCCGAGGTTCGGTGCCAGCCACCGTTCCACCTCGGTCACCGGCATCCGCTTGCGGGCCGCATAGGCCTCCACCTGCTCGCGGGTGATCCGGTCCACTGCGAAGTATCGGCTTTCCGGATGGCCAAAATAGAGGCCGCTGACGCTGGCCGCGGGGGTCATGGCGCAATTCTCGGTGAGGGCCATGCCGGCCGCCCCCTCGGCGTCGAGCAGCGAGAAGATGGTCCGCTTTTCCGTGTGGTCCGGGCAGGCCGGATAGCCGGGGGCCGGTCGGATTCCGCGGTAGCGCTCCTCGATGATTTCTTCCGGCGCGAGTCGCTCCTCCCGGCCGTAGCCCCATTCCTGCCGGGCCCGGGCATGCAGCCACTCGGCGCAGGCCTCCGCGAGCCTGTCGGCGAGGGCCTTCACGAGGATGGCGGAGAAGTCGTCGTGCTCCCGCTCGAAGCGGGCGGCCAGTTCGTCGCAGCCATGCCCGGCGGTGCAGGCGAAAGCCCCCACGAAGTCCGGCCGACCACTCTCCAGTGGTGCCACGAAATCGGCGAGGGCATGGAAGACGTCCTGCCCCTTCCGTTCCCACTGCTGCCGGAGCGTGTGGAGCCGGGCGCGTTCGGCCGACCGCGACGCATCCGTGAAGAGCACGATGTCGTCGCCGTCGGCATTGGCCGGAAAGAAGCCGTAGACGCCCTTCGCCTGAAGCGTCTTGTCGCGGACGATGCGGTCGAGCAGCCGCTGCGCGTCATCGAAGAGCTTGCGGGCCTCGGTGCCGACCACCGGGTCGGTGAAAATCGCCGGATACTTGCCCTTGAGCTCCCATGACATGAAGAAGGGAGACCAATCGATCCACGGGACGAGATCCGCGAGGGGCACGTCATCGAGCCGCCGAACGCCGAGAAATTCCGGAGTGTCGATGCGGGCCGCCGTCCAGTCGCAGGACCACCTCTTCGCCCGCGCCGTCTCGTACGGAACGAGCGTGATTTCCTGGCGCCGCCTGAAGTTTTCCAGGTCGCGTCGCTGCGTCTCGCGGTTGGTGGCGACGAAGTCGGTCTTGAGCGACGGGTTGAGCAGCTTCTCCACGACGCCTGCCGCCCGGGAGGCGTCGATGACGTGCACCACGTCTCCCGAATATTTCGGAGCGATCTTCACGGCGGTGTGTCTCGCGGACGTGGTGGCACCGCCGATCAGCAGGGGAACGCCGAGTTTTTCGTGCTCGAACTCCTGGGCCACCTGCACCATCTCGTCGAGACTGGGCGTGATCAGGCCGCTCAGGCCCACCACATCGGCCTTCCGGGCGCGGGCCTCGTCGATGATCTTCGCGCAGGGAACCATTACTCCGAGGTCGATCACCTCGTAGCCGTTGCAGCCGAGCACGACGCCGACGATGTTCTTGCCGATGTCGTGGACATCCCCCTTCACCGTGGCCAGCAGCACGCGGCCCCGGGTGGTCTGCTCGGTTCCCTGGGCCAGCCGCTCCTGCTCCATGAAGGGGAGCAGGT
>CAZONY010000120.1:0-5227 GCA_964581215.1 uncultured Chitinophagaceae bacterium
GTGGCGGCCGACGTATGGATCCGCCCCTTCGTCTCGGTGTCGGGCACGCGCTGCACGCGGTGCCCGCCGCTCTCGTACTGCAGCTCGCGATAGACGGCCTCGCCCGACACGCCGAGCACGAGCTCCTTGAAGCCGCCCAATTCCGTCGGGCTGGCATCCATCACCTCCACGTCCCAGCCCTGCTCCCCGCAGTAGCGGCGATACATTTCATAGAGATCGCGCACGAAGAGCGCCGCCTCGTCGCCGCCGGTGCCCGCCCGCAGCTCCATGATGCACCGCACGCGGCCGGCGTCATCGTCTCCGGAACAGGCCTCGGCCAGCGCATCCCATTCGTCGTCACGTCGCCGCCGCAGGTCGGGAAGCTCGGCCTCGGCCAGGGCCTTCACGTCGGCATCCGGATCGCGGCTCATCTCCTCGTGCTCGGCGATCTGCCGCTCGAGATCGACGAACGCCCGATAGCGAAGGGCCAGCCTCGCCAGCGAGCCGTGCTCCCGGGCCACCGCCGCCAGCCGCTGGGGATCGGCGAGAACGGTCGGATCGACCATCGCGCGTTCCAAGTCCTCGAAACGGGAAAGCTTGGCTTCGAGCTGGTCGCGCATGGATCGGCCGGGATCAGGAAGCGGCCGCGTCGGCCGCCTTCTTCTTCTTCAGGCTCGCGTATCCGGCACCGGCGAACTTCGTCTTGAACTTCTCGATGCGTCCCGCGGTATCGACGAACTTGAGCTTGCCGGTGAAGAAGGGATGGCAGACGTTGCAGATGTCCACCTTGATTTCCGGAACCGTGCTCCGGGTGGCAAAGGTGTTGCCGCAGCCGCACCGAACGACGGTGTCGATATACCTGGGATGAATGTCGTCTTTCATGATCCTGTCGGGCCGCAATCGCGGCCGCCGCTCCGGGCGGGAAGCAAAATCCTGGTGAAGAATCCCTAACAATACCTGGTTGCCGGCCCGCGGGCAACGCCGGCGGCGGATCGACGGCTTTTTCGGCCGTCCACGGGCTACGGCGCAGGCCGCATCCGGGCCGCGCGGATGCGGCTGCCATACCGCTGGGGGGAGGTGTCTTCGCCGAGCAGTTTCGCCGCCTCCGCGGGGCGGTCGAGAGCGGCCAGCGCGGAGGCGAGATTGATCCGCGCCGCATCGGTCCATGGCGAATCGGGCGCGGCCTTGAGCGTGAGCCGGTCGAGGAAGTCGATGGCCGCCTCCTCGTCCCCCTCGGCCAGCATCAGGATGCCGAGCCAGTAGGTCGCGTCTTCCTTCATCTGCCGGTACAGCCGCTTCGCGGTGTCCGATTGCTGCGGCGGCAGCGCGGCGACGGCCGCCGCAATCGCCGCGTTCGTGGGCCGGGCCGCCAGGTAGGCCGCCTTCGCCCCGGTCGGCCCGTCGAGGTCACCGCGAAACTCCCGCACCCGCGCCGCGTAGAGCGGCCGCACGACCCGCGTGCGACGCACGCCGTCGCGTTCCGTGGCCTCCTCCATGGCGAGGCTCATCACGGCCAGTTCCCTGACCGCCGCCTGCATCGCGGCCGGATCGCGACGCCGAGCCGCCGTCTCCCAGGGAAACTCCCAGAGCCCGTTCGCCACGACGGCATCGCCCGGCAGGGCCGACCGGGCCCGCTCGGCGACCGCGGTGGGATTCAGCGCGAGGGAAACCGCCCGGGTGCCCGCCATGCGCGCGTTGAGCACGTGCATCCGCCGGGAGACGAGCCACGGATCCGCCGCCACGAGCACCGAGAGATTCGCCAGGTCGGCCGCCTGCACGGGATAGGGACGGTCGGGGAGCGACAATCCCGCGAGCACAGTGGGATCCGCCGCCGCCTGCCGCAGCGTGGCGACGCCGACTCCCCCCGGCCCGGGAACCGGCAGGCCATACGTGGGCTCGAAGAGATAGGCCTCGCCTCCCGAAATGACCGCCGGCAGCCAAGGCCGCGCGGCGCCGGCCGGCCCCGTGGCGAGCATCACGCCATCGAGGCCCGCTTGCCGCAGCAGCTGCAGAAAGATCCACGCCCGCTGTGGAGGGCTCGCGCGTCCCGCCAGCAGGATCTCGCCGGGCAGCAGCCATCGCGTGCCCGGCGTTTGCGCACTGGGCACCGCCGGCGGATCGGTGTCGATGGCCAACGACCGGACCGTCCACGCGAACAGCCTGTCCGCCACGGCCAGGTCGTCCACGGCGTCGGCACGAGCCGTCGCGCTCACGTCGGCCAGCCAACGCTGGTCCCGGAGAAACGTGACGTCTACGTCGGCAGCGAAGACCGAGGATTCGAGCCCTCCCGCCACGTCCGCCGGCCGCAGCCGCTCCGGCAGCATCGCGACGAGGGGATCGATCCGCCACTGCGCCGCCAGCGTCGCATCGGCGGCCGGGTTGCCGTGGCTCCACTGGTTGAGCCTGTCGAAGACCTGGGAGAAGGCCGAGGCTTCGTCGTATTGGTCGAGACGGCCGAGCACCGACATGGCGCCGTCGAGCAGTTGCTCCCGGACCGACTCCGGGATCAATGCCACCGGCTGCTGAGCCGGCTCCGGCTCCGGCGCGGGGGGCACGCCACGACCACATCCCGCGACCGACAGGGCCAGCAGCAACAGTCCCGCCGCCCCCGTCCGGGCGCCGGCCAAGGTCGCTGGTCGATGGTCGCATCCCGGCGACGGGCTCATGCTCTGGCTCCGTGCCGCTCGCCGGCCAGCCGTGCCTCGTGGACCAACAGCACCCGCTCCAGCACGCCCTGAAGCTTGTCGAGGGGCACCATGTTGGCGCCGTCGCTGGGGCTCGAGTCGGGATCGGGGTGGGTCTCGAAGAAGAGCCCGTCGATCCCCACGGCCGCCGCCGCACGGGCCAGCGGCTCCACCAGGGCACGATCGCCGCCGGTCGCCTCGCCGAGGCTCGCCGGCTGCTGGACGGAATGGGTGGCGTCGAAGACCACCGGCACTCCGAGGTGGCGCATCGTGATGAGGCCGGTGAAGTCGTTGACGAGCCTCCCGTAGCCGAAAAACGTGCCGCGCTCGCACAGCAGCACATCGTTGCAGCCGCCGGCAAGCAGTTTGGCAACGACATGCTTCATGTCGCCCGGCGCGACGAACTGCCCCTTCTTGACGTTCACCGCCTTGCCGGTCGCCGCGGCGGCGAGGAGCAGATCGGTCTGCCGACAGAGAAAGGCCGGTATCTGGAGCAGGTCGCACACGTCCCCGGCAGCGGTGGCATGCTCCGGCAGGTGCACGTCAGTGGTCACGGGCAGGCCGGTGGCAGCCCGCACCTTCTCGAGCACCGCGAGGCCGTCGTCCATGCCGGGCCCGCGAAACGACGAACCGCTCGTCCGGTTGGCCTTGTCGAACGAGGCCTTGAAGACGATCTGCACCGGCAACGAGGCGGCCAGCCTGGCCAGGTGCTCCGCGATCCGCAGGCAGAGCGCTTCGGTTTCGATCACGCACGGCCCGGCGATCAGCAGGAGCGGGCATCCCGGCCCGCAGTGATACGGACCGACGACGGCGGGCAAACGCGGGTTCACGCAACAACTCCGAAAGCCGGAGCCGGCCACCCGGGCGGTCGCGACGAGACGCCCAAGACCGACTCGGTGAGGAATCATATCGAATCCCCGTCTGCCTGCCGTCGTCTTCATCCAGGCCGGCGCCCGGAGCGGCGGACACTGCCGCACTCTGCGCCGCAGAATGCAACGGTCGGCGAGCGGAATCAGTCGGTTCACCACGGCTCATTCGCGCCCATCCGGGCCCGGCCGCCACGACCGGTTCAGCGGATGGCCGCATTTCCCCGCGGGTCGATCGGCCGTCGCCCGAAAAATTCCTCCGCCAGGCCTTTTGGCACGACACGTGCTTCTCCTCGCGATCGTGCCAGGGCACGTCGCCCCGGCATGGACCCCATGACACTTCAAGGTGGGGCCTCCGACTTTTTCGGGCGTGCGGTCGCCTTGCCCCTGACCCGCATTCCCGGCGGTGGGACGATCCCACCAAGTCTGAGGCCCCACTTTTTTTGCGCGCTCCGGCGTCGGGCGGACCAAAACGCCGCCCCGGCCCCATGGGGGCTCCCGGGGCTGCCTGGTCCCGAGTGGGCCCGTTTTCCCCGGCTTTTCCGGCCCCGACCCTTGACTGGAACCGCCGCGGTGCGCTATTTTGCGGTGCTCTGGACGGTAGTTTCTGTCGGCCAGATCCCCGTCGCGACGCGGCGGGATGCATGCCAGCGTAGCTTCAATTGGCAGAGCACCGCATTCGTAATGCGGGGGTTGCGGGTTCGACTCCCGCCGCTGGCTTTTGAACGCGTTGTCGCGTGCAGAGTTCGGGTTGATTCACACCGTTACGTACGAGGTAGAGCAGGTATGGCTTCCGCTGTCGCTGCCGATATTCGCGATCTGGTGACGGGCACGGGCCCGTTCGGCCCCGCCGAGGTCCGGGGAATGCTCGAGGCGCTCGGGGCGGAGCCCTCGGCCCACCGCGACCTGCGTGACGCCGTGCGCGAGCTGGAATCCCACGCCGAACGCAGCCCGGCCACCGCCGTCCGCCTGGGCGTCTGCCAGCAGTTGCTCGGCCGCATGCCCGAGGCCATCGAGACGCTGCGCACCGCCGACGGGGGCGCCCTCGCCCTGTTCCACCAGGCCCTGGCCCACGCGGCGCTGGCCGCACACGACAAGGCCCGCGAGTGCTTCGAGGCCGCCAAGAAGGCCGGCTATGACGCCGGGTCGTGCGTCGCCGGCATCGCCCGCTCGCTCCGGGCCGCCGGTCGTCATGACGACGCCGCCACCGCCGTCAACCAGCTTGCGGCCGAGGATTCCGCCGATCTCTGGGTGGCCCGCGGCGATCTTCTCGCCGATCGCAAGGCCGCTGTCGGCGAGATCGCGGCGGCCTACGAGAAGGCTCTGGCCATCGACCCGGGGCATCCGGCGGCCCTATTCGCCATGGGCGTGCTCCACGATCGTCTGGGCAACGACGAGGAGGCCGAGGCCTGCTACGAGCGGTCGCTCAAGCGGTATCCGGCCACGGTCGGGGCGCTCGTCAACCTCGGCATCCTGTACGAGGATCGCGACGACTTCACCAAGGCCCAGCGGTGCTACCGCCGCGTGCTGGAGGTCATTCCTGATCACCCGCGGGCGCGGCTGTTTCTCAAGGACTCGACCGCCTCCGACGACCTCCGCTCCGACGAGCAGGAGCAGCGGCAGCGGGATCGGCTCGACCAGATCCTGTGCCTGCCCGTCAGCGATTTCGAACTCTCCGTCCGCAGCCGCAACTGCCTG
>CAZONY010000120.1:5237-7213 GCA_964581215.1 uncultured Chitinophagaceae bacterium
ATCCACACGCTGGGCGACCTCGCCCGCACGAGCGAAGCCGAGATCCTGGCCAGCAAGAACTTCGGGGAAACCAGCCTGTCCGAAATCAAGGACATGCTCTCCTCGAAGGGGCTCACGCTCGGCATGCTGGCGGAGGCCGTTGTGGTCGAAGAGCCGCAGGCGGGCCCGGCCGAGCCATCGGCCGACGAGCAGGAGATCTATGCCGCTCCGATCGGCGATCTCAACCTCTCCGTGCGGGCCCGGAAGTGCATGACGAAGCTCGGCATCAACACCATCGGGGAGCTCGTCCGTCGGACGGGCGAGGATCTGATGGAGTGCAAGAACTTCGGCGTGACCAGCCTCAACGAGGTTCGCGAGAGGCTGACGGAGCGGGGCCTGAGGCTCCGCGGCGACTGACGCTCGCCGCCGCGAGCCTCCCAAGGATGCCGGCATGCGGATGATGAAGGCGCTGGTCAAGCGGGAGAGTGCGCCCGGGCTGTGGCTCGAGGACGTGCCGATCCCCGAGATCGGCATCAACGACGTGCTCATCCGTGTCGATCGCACGGGCATCTGCGGCACCGATCTGCACATCGAAAAGTGGGATGCGTGGGCGCAGAAGACCATTCCCGTGCCCATGGTGGTGGGCCACGAGTTCGTCGGCGAGATCGTCGCCGTCGGCTCGAACGTGAGCGATTTCTTTCCCGGCGAGATCGTCTCGGGAGAGGGCCACGTCGTCTGCGGCCGCTGCCGCAATTGCCTGGCTGGCCGCCGGCATCTGTGCAAAGACACGTCCGGCGTCGGCGTGAACCGCCCCGGAGCCTTCGCGGAATACCTGGCCCTTCCGCAGACCAACGTCTGGCACCAGGCGCCCGGCATCGACCTCGACGTGGCGGCGATCTTCGACCCGCTCGGCAACGCGGTTCACACGGCCCTCTCCTTCGATCTGCTCGGAGAAGACGTGCTGATCACCGGAGCGGGGCCGATCGGCATGATGGCCGTGGCCGTGGCGAAGCACGCCGGGGCCCGCCACGTCGTGATCACCGACGTCAATCCCAGCCGTCTCGACCTCGCGAAGCGGCTCGGGGCCACCGTGGCTCTCGACGTGCGATCGGGCAGCCTTCAGCAGGTGATGGCCGATCTCGGCATGCGGGAAGGCTTCGATGTCGGGCTCGAGATGTCGGGCTCGCCGGCCGCCCTTCGCGACATGCTCGCCGCGATGTGTCACGGCGGCAAGATCGCCATGCTCGGGATCCCGGCCGAACCGATCGCCATCGATTGGAACACCGTCGTCTTCAACATGCTCACGATCAAGGGCATCTATGGCCGCGAGATGTACGAGACCTGGTACAAGATGACGGTCATGATCGAAAGCGGGCTCGACATCTCGCCCGTGATCACCCATCGATTTCATTACACGGAGTTCGAGCGGGGATTCGCTGCCATGAAGAGCGGCAACAGCGGCAAGGTGATCCTGAATTGGAGATGATCGGCTCACACCGCCATCGCCTGTCCGCATCGAGGGAATACCCCGTGAGCCTGCTTCACGCGACCCTGCAGTCGCTCACGTCGAGCCGCGCCTGGATGAGGCACGCGCCGACGGCGGCATTCGTATCGGGCCTTTTCGTGTCGCTCCTCGGCCAGCAGGCGTGCGGAAGAGACCCGATTGATCCCCCGCCCAACATTCTCATCATTCTCGCCGACGACCTGGGCTTCGGAGACGTGTCGTGCTTCAACCCGGAGGCGAAGGTTCAGACGCCACACCTTGATCGGCTGGCGGGGCAGGGCATGCGGTTTACCGACGCCCACAGTGCCGCCACCGTCTGCACGCCGACGCGCTACTCGCTCATGACCGGGCGCATGTGTTTCCGCACCGGCTACCAGTCGGTCTTCAGCGGCGCGGGAGGGCCCTGCCTCATTTCGCCGCAGCGGCTGACGATCGCGGAGATGCTCAAACAGGCCGGCTACCGCACCGCGATGGTCGGCAAGTGGCATGTCGG
>CAZONY010000121.1:0-7210 GCA_964581215.1 uncultured Chitinophagaceae bacterium
AGAGCACCAGCGGCAGCGTGGCCACGAGCGTCTTGCCCTCGCCGGTCTGCATCTCGACGATCGCGCCGTGAACCAGGGCCACGCCGGCGAGCAGCTGCACGTCGTAGTGCCGCATGCCGAGCCGGCGGCGGCCCGCCTCGCGGGTGGCGGCGAAGGCGTCCACGATCAGCGTATCGACCGGTTCCCCGGCCTTGGCCCGGTAGGAGAGAGACCGGCCGAGCCGCTTGAGCGCCACGTCGTCGAGCGCTTCCATCGTGCCGGCGAGCGCGTCGATCCGGTCGACGATCTTCCACGTGGATGCATCGATCGCGGGGCGTGATCCGGGGGTGATCCCTCTCAACCACCGAAACATGGCTGCACGCCCTCTCCGGCACCGGGGCCCGATCCGCATGGACCGCCCCGCGAACCGTTTTACCCGGATTTCTTGAGCGGAGTGAACTTGATCTTCCGGATCAGCTCGACGATCTGGCCGTCCTGCAGCGTGCCCGACACGGCCGTGATCGCCTGCACGACGTGCTCATACGAGAGCGCGTAATCGCAGTCGAGCTCGACTTCCGTGTTTTCGGCGAGGGAATTGGGGCCGGTGGCCGTGCCGACGATTCCCACCACCTTGGTTCGCAGGTCGTCGAAGTCGCGGACGGTCGAGCCGTTCATCGTCATCCCGGCGAGGCTCCCGTTCGGGCCCGCCTTCATCGTCACCCGGATCGGCGGCACGAGCTGTTCGTCGATGACGGTTTGGCCCGCCGCGTTGAGGGGCATGCGGATGTCGAAATCTCCCTCGGGCGTGACGATCTTCAGCGTGCACATGAAGAACGACATCAATTGAAAGACGACGTCGATCATCGGCGTCATGTCGATCGCCACCTTGTCACCCAGAGAGGACTGCCTGCGTGCCATGCCGCTACCGCCTCTCGTCGTACTGGGCACGGAGGGCGAACTTCTCGAAGCCCTTCTCCTGGCAGATCTTGATCACCTCCTGCACCTCGCCCGTCTTGGACCGCCCGTCGGCCCGCACGATGACCGTCGCCGCCGCCGCCTCGCGGCCGGCCTCGAGCAGGGAGGCCTTCTCCCGCTCCAGGAATCCACCGATCTGCTTCACGGGCACGAGCTCCCCGGCGTAGATGACGGTGCTGGTGTCGGTGACCTGGAGCGTGATCGGCTTCTCGACGGGCCCCTCCACGGGCTTCGCCAACTGGCTCAGCGGCAGCTGAATCCGATCGTCCTGCTCGGCCTCGGAAAAGTTCATCACGAGCATGAAGAACGTCATCAACTGAAATGTCATGTCGATCATCGGGGTCATGTCGATGTCGGTGCTCGACGGCTCCGCTGATGCCCGTTTGGCCATCGGTTCACGCCTGTTTCTTGGCGACGCTTTGGAACCGCGACATCAGCCGCATCGCCTCGCCGTCCACGTCGCCGTTGAGCGTCTGAAGCCAGTTCTTGAACAGCGAGAAGCATCCGATGGCGGGGATCGCGAGCCACAGGCCGATCAGCGTCGTGATGAGAGCCTGCGAGATGCCGATCGCCAGTTCCGATGGCTTCGGTGCGGTTGACGAACGGGCGATCACCATGAAGGCGCCCACCATTCCGTCCACCGTGCCCAGCAGGCCGAACAACGGCGCCAGCGCCCCGATGAGCGAGACGTAGCTGATCTTGTGCTCCAGCTTCATCGCCTGTTCCCCCTCGGCCTCCTGCATCGCCTCGACGGCGGCGGGATAGCCCGACTGCAGTTTGCCCATCCCGGCCGCCAGCACCTGCCCGAGGTAGGAGTCGTCCTCACGGGCTCGTTCATACGCCTGCTGGTATTCCTTCGCCTCCAGGTGGGCCTCGAAATCGCTGACGAGGGTCTTGGGCATCAACGCCGCTCGACGCAGCACGAGAAAGCACATCACGAGCATGGCGACGAGAGAAAACGAGAGAGCCAAGAACACGACGACGTACTTCGGGCCGAGGGCCTTGTAGAAGAACACGAGCATGTTCTCCCCCTGGGCCTGCGGAGCCTGGGCGCCGGCGGCGGCCTCCTGCGCCATGGCGGCATCCGGCGCGAGCAGCATCGGCCCGATGGCGAGCGCCACGAATGCCGCGACCGCCACCGCCCGGCCGATCGTCCGTCGCCACGCCAGGCCGCCTGCTTGCATGCCAGTGGTCTCGATCCCGTGCATTAGCTCATCTCCTCGTTTCGTCCGCTCGGACATGTCACTCCCATCCAGTATGCGTTTGCCGAACCGCCGTGCAAACGGCAGTTCAATCCATCACGACGGTCAGCCCGCCCCGGCAAGTTTCTTCGCCCAGCCGCTCTCCGGATAGGCGGCCTTGAGCGTCTGCTCAGCCTCCCGGGCCCGCTGATCCTGCCGGGCCTGGTCCCACAGTCGGGCAAGGTTGAAGAGGGCCTCGGCATGGGCCTCGGGCACCGCGCTGTAGACCAGGTCCACCGTCAGGAACGAGATCAGCGCATCTTGCTGCTTGTTCGGCATGCCCGCGAAGATTTCTCCCCGCACGACGTAGGTGCGGGCGAGCAGATCCTTGTTTTCCGGGTCGGCCTGCTTGATGAGGCCGTCGAGCAACGCGATCGCCTCGGCCGGCTTGTCGAGCCGCGCCAGGGCACGGGCTTTGCCGAGCGTGGCCATGCGCTTCCGGCCCTGGCTCGCCTCGTCGTTCGCCGGAATGGCGATCGCCGCATCGAACTGCTGCACCGCGTCGGCAAACTTTCCTTGCTGGTGGAGGATGCCCGCCTTGCCGGCGGCGGCCTGCACCTTGAAGGCCGGCGGACCGGCGGCGAGCGCGTCGAAGGCGGCAGCGGCGCCGTCGAAGCTGCCGGCCCGGGTCCGCAGGTCGGCCAGGATCTGCTGGAGGTCATAGGCGTGGTGGCTGCGCGGGTTTTTCGAGAGAAACGCGGCCACGGCGGCGTCGGCCGCGGCGACGCCGTCGCCCGACTGTGCCGCCAG
Source organism: uncultured Chitinophagaceae bacterium (assembly GCA_964581215.1). Lineage (GTDB taxonomy): Bacteria > Planctomycetota > Planctomycetia > Pirellulales > UBA1268 > CACORA01. Next base: position 2,946 of record CAZONY010000121.1, read on the forward strand.
GAGGCCCGTCGCGGCGATCTTCACGAACTCCATCTCGGCGACGATCATCGGAGGGAGTCCCTCGAGTTCCGACTTTTCCACCTGCGCCAGGTCGCCGAGCGCGTCGGCCGGCCGGCCCTTCATGAGCAGCGATCGCGCCGAGCGCAACTTCGGCGGCTCGTCGTCGAATTGAACCTCCGCGATCCGATCGATCGGCACCCGCTTCAGGTCGCCACCGGCGGCCTCGATCTCCACGTCGTTGGCCGTGGTGGCGAGGATCGTGCCGGCGAGTGCCCGCCCATCCGCGGCCACCACGCGGCCGGCCGCCTGGCCGTGGGCCGCATCCGCCGCCGCCGCCACCAGCAGGGCCGCGAGCAGCATGGTGGCCGGGGAAATCCCTCCGGCCTCGTTCTTCTTCTGGATCATCGTCGCTCTCCTGTTCTCAACTCCCCGCCGCCGCGGCTCCGGCTTCGATCGCCGTGAGACCGTCGGCCGGCTGGCCGCGGGCCGTCTGGATCTCACGAAGCAGGGCATCAAATTTCTGCCGCATCCCGTCGCCGCCGAGGCCGGGATAGAGCTTGTAGGTGATGGCGATGTCGTTGGTCGCCATCTCGAGGAGCTTGTCGCGGTTCGGGGCGTCGTGCTCCGCCCATTCCAGCCGGCACCGGGCCAGATTGAGGCGGGCGTCGAAGAATTGCGCCTGGGCTCGCTGGGCTCGTTCGTCGTCGCCGGCGAACGCCTGCTTCACCAGCTTGTTGGCGATCCCACCCCAGCCCCACGATACCCGTTCGCTTCCCTTGTCGCCGCTCACCGCCTCGCGAAACAGCCGCTTCGCCTCGGCGGCATCGCCTGCCGCCGCCCCGGCCGCCTGCGCCAGCTTCGCCGCCTCGATCTGCACGTCGAGCGTTTTCTGCCGGGTGGCGTCGGTCAGGAACCAGTCGAGATGCTTTCGGGCATCGTCCCACTGCTCCCGCTGCTGATACATCGAAGCGAGTTTCAGCCGCAGCGTGGGCTCGTATTTTTTGAGTTCCGCGGTGTCGCCGGCGAGGAGTCGCTCGAAGACCTTCGCCGACTTGTCGAGATACTTCTTCCGCTGGGGCTCCGACACACCGCTGCCGGAGGCCTCGCCGGAAGCCAGCGCGTGGTATGTGCTTCCCACCCACATCTGCGAGGAAACCTTATCGTCGCGTTCCGCGACTCGGTCGAGGAATGCCTCGAAGCCGGCCAGCAACGCCGCCGCCCGCTCGGGCGTGGCCGCGCCACCCGACCCCGCCAGCGAGCGGAGTTGCTGCTCGAGGTCGCGGCCCATCGCGAGATACATGGACGTGAGCTTGGCGGCCGCCTCGGCGCCGGTGCCCGCCTGTTTCTCCAGGAGCCCCATCGCCTGTTCCGCCTTCTCGATCTGCTGGGTGCCGATGAAGTGTCGCAGCGCCAGGGTCAGGGCGCTGCCCGCGACCGCATCCGCCACGCCTTGTGGCTGCCCGCCGCTGATGGCGGTCCAGGGGCCGTAGCCGGGATGCTCGAGAACGCGCTTCACCGCGGCATCGTCGCCATCCTCCATGGCCAGCTGGCAGCGGGCCAACGCGGCAGCCAGGCTCACCGCATCGGCTGGAGCATCCTGGGGGATCGCGGTCAGCCCCTCGTCGAGCGTCGACTTGGCCTGCTTCCGCAGCGCGGCCAGATCGGCCTCGGTGGGCCGGTTCGAGGCGTCGGCTCGCCCGGCCTGTTGGGCCAACTGGGCGAGCCCCATGCCGGCCCGCTGCAGCACCTCGGGCCTCCGCGGCGATTCCGCCGGAATCAGCGCGATCACGGCTGCGATCCGCTGCGGGTCACGGGCCTCCACCGCGGAGGCGATGGCCACGACGGCCGCATCCCCCGCCGCCTTGCTTTTTGGCCAGCCTCGCAGGATGGACTCGGCCGCCCTCCCGCACTTTTCGCGGGCCTCGGCCGCCCACGCCCGATCCGACTGCTTTTGCAGCTGCTGCCAACTCGCCATGGCGTAGACGGCGGCCTGATCGCTCCCGCGGCTGCTGGGATACCGATCGGCGAGGAAGCCGCCGAGCGCGGCGGCCTCGTGGAGCCGGTTGGCGTCATAGAGGAGATAGGTCAGCAGGTAGCGGGCATGGTTGACCGACTCGAGTTCCACCCCTTTCGAAAGGCCCAGGGCCCGCTGCAGCATGCGGATGGTCTGGGCGCGGGCCTCGTCGCCCGCCTTCGTGGCCGCCGCCGCCTCGTCACTCTTGCCATCGGCGGCCGCCTGCTTGGCGACGGCCCGCTTTTCCTGCATGGTGGTGAGGCCCAGGTTGGCCTCGTCCATGAGAGAGTCGAAGGTGTCTTCACCCGCGGCATCGTCGAAGTCGGTGCCGAGGCGGGCCAGCAGATCCCGGGCTTCGATTGCGAAGTCGCGGCTGGCCTTCGCGACGTCGAGCGCCATGGCGCGGGCGTCCTTGTGCAGCGATTTGCGCTGTGGCTTCTTGTCTTCCGGAATGGCTTCGGCACGCCGCTCGAGCAGCAGGGCGGCGCGATACTTCATGCCCAGCACGTCGGCATCGAGCGCGTCTTCGGCGACCGTCGCCTTGGCGATCCGCAGCAGATCGTCGGTGAGGCCGCCATCCTGCTGAGTGGCCAGCCAGCACTCCAGCGACGTGTTGAGCGCCTTGGCCTTGAGCGTGTCGATGAAGGAATCGCTGCCCTCCAGCTTGAGCATGTCGGCCAGGATCGGGAGCGCCTTCTCATGGTCGCCGAGGGCGGCCAGATTGCGGCCCTCGTTGCAGCGGGCCAAAAGCCCGGCGTTGCGGTTGGGATATTTCTTGAACAGATCCGCATACCGCCGCGTCGAGGCGTCGATCGCCTCCCGCCAGTCGTCCGACTGCGGTGGATAGGTTTCCGAAATGTCGAAGTAGGTGTCGGCGACGAGCAGCCGCGACTGGAGGAGCTGTCCGCGGATTGACTCGCGCTCCTCCTCCATCCGGCTGACCGACCGACGGTCGGGCTTCGCCTTGCCCGCCTTCGTCTCCTCCCCGTCACCCGCGGCACCGGTGCCGGTGGCCGCCTTCAGGGCGGCGTCGATCTCCCGATGCGCCTTGAGCGCCGCGTCTTCAGCCGAGTCGATGCTCGTGATCGGCGCGTCTTTCCCGCGGGTCTTGCCCTCGAGCGTGGTCAGCGCCTGCTGGAAAAACCCGCGGGCGGCCGCCTGCAGGGCGGCAGCATCGGCTCCCGGCCGCTTCGCCTGGGCGAGGCTGAGGCGGCCGCGGGCCACCAGCAGGCTCCCCTTTTCCATGAGCGCATCGACGCGACGGTCGAGCGGCGGGTTCGAGGCGAGGAAGGCGTCGAACGCCTGCTGGGCTTCGTCGAGCACGGCGGACCGTTTGGCGGAATCGGCCTCCATGCGGGTGGTGCCGAGAAGCGCCTTGGCGCGACGATAAGCCGCCTCCTTTTTCAGCGTCGGCCCGGCCTCCTTGTCGGCGGCCACCCGGTCGAGCACCCAGATCACCACATCGGGCATCTTCCGGGATTCGAGGGCGTCGAGCAGTTTGAGGGTGGTGCGGTCGGACGTCGAAGGGGGCGGCTCCTCCGCGGCGCGGGCCGTCGCCAGCCATGCGGACACCAGCGCCGCCATGATGGCCCATGCCGGGGGGCGACCGCCGCGAACGAGTGGGGTGCGATTCATGTTCCGGCCGGACCTCGACCCTGCGAGTCTTCTCGCAATCGATCGTCTCGCATTGTGGACCCGGCCCGGCAGATCGTCAATTCACGGGCGGTCGCCGCAATCCCGAACCCTGCTTACGAGGCCGGCGCGATCCGTGCCCGCGACGTCGTGGTCGCCAGCCAGTAGGGGAGTTTGCCCGCCGGAGGCAGCGTCACGACGCGTGCCGATCGCACGCCGGGGCATGACGCCACCGTCGCCACGGCCTCCGGCGACGGCTTCTGATCGAGGTTGAGCACGCCGATCGCGTCGCCTCCGGGTGCCGTGCGGCCCACGGTCATCTGCGCGATGTTGACACCCAGCCCGCCGAACGCGGTGCCGACCCGGCCGATGATGCCGGGCACGTCCTGATGCGTGAACACGAGGAGGGTGCCATCGAGGTACGCCTCCAGCCGGTGACCTTCCAGTTGCACGAGCCTGGGCATCGAATGGCCGAAGAGCGTGCCGGCTGCCCGGTGCACCTTGTCGCCAGCCACGAGATCGACCGCCACGACGGAGCTGAAGGCCCCGGGATCGGTGCGGCTCTGCTCGACGATGTCGATGCCCCGGTCGCGAAGCAGAACCTCGGCGTTGACGATAT
>CAZONY010000122.1:0-3116 GCA_964581215.1 uncultured Chitinophagaceae bacterium
ACGTCGGACCGCGAGAAGATCGCCCTGTTCTGCAACGTGCCGCTCGATGCCGTCATCGAGGAGCGCGACAAGGATTTTTCGATCTACGAGGTGCCGCTTTCGCTGCAGTCCAACCGCATCGACGATATCGTACTCAAGCGATTCGGCCTGCAGGCCGGTGCCGCCGATCTCGAGGCGTGGCACGACATCCTGCACCGCCTGCGAAACCCGGAGCATGAGGTGTCGATCGCGCTGGTCGGCAAATACGCCGAGCACCGCGACGCCTACAAAAGCATTTACGAGGCTCTCGACCACGGGGGCATCGCCCACCGGACGCAGGTCCGCGTGCAACCCATCAAGAGCGAAGACATCGAGCGCGAGGGGGCCGAGCGATTGCTGGCCGGGTTCGACGGCCTCATCGTGCCGGGTGGCTTCGGCGAGCGGGGCATCGAGGGCAAGGTGGAGGCCATCTCGTTCGCCCGCGAACGCGGTCTGCCGTTTCTCGGCATCTGCCTCGGCATGCAGTGTGCCGTGATCGACGTGGCCAGAAACTGCGCGGGCATGACCGGCGCCCATTCGACCGAGTTCGCGAAGGACACACCTTTTCCCGTCATCGCGCTCATGGAAGAACAGCACGGCGTGGTGGAAAAGGGGGGCACCATGCGACTCGGCTCCCAGCCCTGCCTGCTGGCCGACGGCACCCGTTCGGCCGCCGCCTACGGCACCGACCGGATCGCGGAGCGGCACCGCCACCGCTACGAATTCAATCCGCGGTTTCGCGAGCGACTGGAAGAAGCCGGGCTCGTGATCGCCGGAACGAGCCCCGACGGCACGCTCGTGGAGATCGTGGAACTGGCCGACCATCCCTGGTTCGTGGCCGTCCAGTTCCATCCCGAGTTCAAGAGCAAGCCGACCGCGGCCCACCCGCTCTTTGCGGGACTCGTGGCGGCGGCCGTGGCCCGGCATGCCGGCAGCGCCTGGGCAACCGAAGCCTGACCCACAAGGAACCCATGCGATGACGACGGACGACGCGACGGCTGCGGAGCGGGAAGCCGGCGGGCGGACGCCGCCGGCCACCTTCGACTTCCTCATCCACACCCTCTTCACGCAGGCCCTCATGGCCCTCGGCCGGGTGCCCAACCCGATCACGGGAAAAACCCAACCCAACCGCGAAACGGCCCGGCACTTCATCGACACGCTCGCTATGCTCGAAACGAAGACGGCGGGCAATCTCACGACCGACGAGGGCCGATTGCTCGAGGAGATCCAGCATCAGTTGCGGATGCTGTGGATGGAGGCACAGCCATGAGCGGCCGGCCTCCGGCCACGGTGCTCGATGGCCGGGCCCTGGCGGGGCGGATCGAGGCTTCGCTGGCCGACGAGGTACGGACCTTCCGTCGCGTTTTCGGCCGTCCGCCACGGCTGGTCGTGATCCTCGTGGGCGACCTGGCGGCCAGCGCCTCCTACGTGAAAAGCAAGGCGGCTGCCGCGGCCCGCGTGGGCATCGACGCCGAGGTCGTGCGGGCGCCGGCCACCATCGACACGGCAGACCTGGCGGCCCTGGTGAAGTCCATCGCCCGCGAGGACGACGGGCCGGCCGACGGAATTCTCGTGCAGCTGCCGCTTCCCGAACACGTCGATGCGGTGGCCGTGCTCGACGCCGTTCCGCCGGACCGCGACGTGGACGGCTTCCATCCGGAAAACGCCGGCCTGCTCTCCCAGGGCCGTCCCCGGTTCATCCCCTGCACCGCGGCCGGCGTGCAGCGGATGCTGCTCGATGCCGGGATCGAGACGGCCGGCAGGCACGCCGTGATCATCGGCCGCAGCGACATCGTGGGCAAGCCTCTTGCGCTGCTCCTGTCGGCGAAAGGACCGGGCGGCGACGCGACGGTGACGATCTGCCACAGTCGCTCGTCCGACATGGCGGCGATCACCCGTCAGGCCGACATCCTCGTGGCGGCCGTCGGCCGCCCGGGCCTGGTCACCGCCGCCATGGTGAAGCCGGGGGCCGCCGTCATCGACGTGGGCATCAACCGGATCACGACGCCCGACGGCACGAGCCGGCTGGTCGGCGACGTCGATTACGAAGCCGTGCGCGGCGTGGCCGGCTGGATCACGCCCGTGCCCGGCGGCGCCGGCCCGCTGACGGTGGCCATGCTGCTGGCAAACACCGCCCTGGCGGCCGAATTGCGTTCGCGGGGCGGCTGAAAACAGGGTTGTTCGCCCCCGCGAACCCCGCTACCTTTCCCCCCTTCCGCAACAAGGGCCGACGATTCATGCACTACTTTCTCCGCGCGCTGCGCGATGCTGCCAAAAGTTGGCCGCTGCTGGCCATGGCGTTTCTCTGCTCGGCCGGCGTGGCCACCCTGTGGGGCGCCAACATCGCCGCCCTGTTCCCCATCATCGAGGTGACCCTCAACGGGGAGTCGCTCCAGTCCTGGAACGAGCGGCGGATCGAGTCGGCCGAAAAAATGATCGCCGCCCGAGCCGTGGAAACCGAGTCGCTGCACGCATCGCTGGCCTCGGCAACGCTCGGCCCCGGCAAGACGGCGGCGGCCCGCCGGCGGCTCGACACTCTGCGCATGGAAACCGCGCGCGACGAGGCGGTGCTCTATTCCGCCCGCAAACTCGATCCCTGGCTGCGACGTCTGCTCCCGACCGATCCCTTTCGGACCGTGCTCTGGGTCGTCACGTTCGTGGTCGTCAGCACGTTCCTGAAGCACTTTTTCCTGATGACGAGCACGCTGATCGTGAGCTGGGTGGCCATGACCATCAGCCGAAATCTCCGGCTCAAGGTGTTCGACAAGGTGCTGGAACTCGACCGGGCCCAGTTCATGAGGCACGGCGCCGCCGGATTCCTTTCCCAGATCACGCACACCTCCGACATGCTCGCCAGCGGCATTTCGACCGTCTACGGCGGGGCTGTCACGGAGCCGCTCAAGATCGCCGCCTGCCTTGCCGGAGCCCTCTGCATCTCCTGGCAGCTGACGCTCGCCTGTCTGGCCCTGGCGCCCGTGGTGGGCTTTCTCATGGTCTGGCTGAATCGGCGGATGCGCGACATCGCCCGGACCCTGCTCTCGCAATCGAAGAGCTTCCACCACGTGCTCCTGGAGACCCTCAACAACGTGCTCACGGTG
>CAZONY010000122.1:3126-7149 GCA_964581215.1 uncultured Chitinophagaceae bacterium
CTACACGAGGGAGGATTTCGAGCGGGAGCGGTTCCGGGACTGCACCCGCGACATGATGCGACGCGGCATCCGCCACACCTTCTATCACGCCCTGGCCAATCCGATCACCGAGATCCTGGGCATCGGCATGGTGGCCACGTGGATCGCCATCGGCGCGTGGCTGGTGATTCATCAGGAGACGCGAATCTTCGGGATCACGATGACCGAGCGGCCGATGACGGTGCCCGGGATCATGGTCTTCTTCGGCATGCTGATCGGAGCCAGCGATCCGGTGCGCAAGCTTTCCGGAGTGATCACCGGCCTCAATACGGGGATCGTCGGCGCCTCGGCCCTCTACCCCCTGCTCGATACCCCCTCGAAGCTGCCGGAGGCCGCCGACCCGAAGCAGCTCCCCTCACCCCACCGGCAGATTCGCCTGGAAAACGTCTCCTTCAGCTACGACGGCATCGACACCGTGCTCAAGGACGTCAATCTTTCGATCGCGTTCGGGGAGCGGGTGGCCATCGTGGGCCCCAACGGGGGCGGCAAGAGCACGCTCGTGAACCTGATCTGCCGCTATTACGACCCCACTGCCGGGCAGGTCCTGCTCGACGACGTGCCGCTGACCGACCTGCGGCTGTACGACCTGCGGCGCCGCATCGCGATGGTGACCCAGCAGACGGAACTCTTCAATGAATCGATCCTCTACAACATCCGCTACGGCCGCTGGGACGCGACGGAAGAGGAGATCATCGAGGCGGCGAAGCAGGCTCACGCGCACGAGTTCATCGCCGATTTTCCCGACGGCTACAGGACCATGGTGGGCCCCAACGGGTTCCGCCTCTCGGGCGGCCAGCGGCAGCGGATTTCCCTGGCCCGTGCGTTCCTCCGCAACGCCGAGATCCTCGTGCTCGACGAGGCCACCAGCCAGATCGACGTGGAGAGCGAGCGGCTCATCCACGATGCCCTGGCGGAATACGTGCGGGACCGGACGGTGATCATGATCACGCACCGTGCCAGCACACTGGCCCTGGCTGACTCGATCGTGCAGGTCGAGCACGGCATGGTGACCAAGCGGCCTGCGGCCCAGACCGCCGCGGCGTGAAGTCCTGAGAAGCTGGAAGCCGCTACGACAGGCGGGCGTTCCAGCGGGCGGCATCGCGGGGCTCATAGTGAGCCAGTTCGAAACTGTCCCGGACGATCTGCCGCACCTCGCGGAGGTCCACGCGGCCCCCGCGGGCGACCAGCTGCACGAGCAGGTTGCCGACGGCGGTGGCTTCGACAGGACCGGCCACGACGGGACGGCCCGTGGCGTCGGCGATCATCTGGCACAGCAGCCCGTTTTGCACGCCCCCCCCCACGACGTGAATCCGCCCCACGCGACGGCCGAGCAGTTCGTCAAGTTCGCCGAGGGTGCGTCTCACGGCGGCGGCCACGCTCTCCAGGGCCGTCCGCACGACCGCCGCGGTGGAGTCGGGCACGGGCTGCCCGGCATCACGGGCCAGTTTCCGGATCGCTTCGGGCATGTCGGCAGGGGCGACGAGGCTGGGGTGATTGGGATCGATGAGCGTCACCAACGGCGGCGCCTCGGCGGCCAGAGCCGTGAGCTGGTCCCACGTCCAAGCCTTGCCGGCCCGCTGCCACGCCGCACGACACTGCTGCACCAGCCAGAGGCCGCAGACATTCTTGAGCAGCCGCGTGGTGTCGCCCACGCCCCCTTCGTTGGTGAAATTGCGGGCGAGGCACTCGGGGGTGACCAGCGGGCGATCGAGTTCGGCGCCCACGAGCGCCCAGGTGCCGAGGCTCACATAGCACCAGTCGGGCCGGGCGGCCGGCGGTTCGGTGGCGGGCACCGCCGCCACGGCGCTGGCGGTGTCATGCGTGCCCGGCAGGATCACGCGCGCGGCATGCAGCCCGGTTTCGGCGGCGACGTCGCCGCGGAGATTCCCGAGCAGGGTGCCCGGCTCGGTGATCGGCCCGAAGACGTGCGCGGGAAGATCGAAGCGGTCGAGCAGCTTCCACGACCAGTCACCGGTCTGTGGGTCGAAGCATTGCGAGGTGGAGGCATTGGTCCGCTCGTTGGACCGCTCTCCCGCAAGCAGCCAGTGCACGAGATCGGGAATCATGAGCATCCGATCGGCCAGCCTGAGGATGCCGGGCTGTTTCTGCTTGAGCGCCAGCAGCTGGTAGAGCGAATTGATCTCCATGAACTGGAGCCCCGTGGCGGCGAAGATCTCGTCGCGCGGCACGATCCGCTCCGCCGCCGCGAGCATGCCGCGGGTGCGCGCGTCACGGTAGCAGACGGGATTGGCCAGGAGCGCGTCTTCCGCGGTGAGGAAGGAAAAGTCGACGCCCCAGGTATCGACGCCCACCGTGGAGACGGCCCGTCCATGCCGTGCCCCGGCCGCCCGCAGGCCGGTCGTCACCTCGTGCCACAGCCGAGGCAGGTCCCAGACCAGCTGGCCCGCCATCGCCACCGGGAAGTTCTCGAAGCGATGAATTTCTTCGAGGTCCAGAAGTCGCCCGTCAAAGGACCCCGCGACGACGCGGCCTCCCGAGGCGCCCAGGTCCACCGCCACCGCCACGTCTCGCGCCATCGCTGCTTCCTCCCGACGCCGATCCCTCGCCCCTTTCCCGAGCGAAAGGGATCACGGGCGGCGAGCGGGCATTGTTCATTTTTTCAGTGGACTGACGAGGCCCCGGTGACGATACTTGACCGAAAGAGGCAAAAGTTGATCGTTTTGGTAAACATTGTGCCTGGTGTTTCGTGAGTACCCATCCATCCGTGCAGGAAGCCGCGACAACACCAACCGCCTCCCGGGAAGCCTCTCCGGAACTGCGGGCCGACCTCGCCGCGGCCAGCCGCATGCTCGAGGCGGCCGCGCCCCCCGAGATCATCCGTTGGGCGGTGGAACGCTTCGGCGAGCGGCTGACGATGGCAACCGCCTTCGGGCCGGAAGGCTGCCTGATCATCCATTGGCTCGCCACGATCGCCCCGCGCACCTTCGTCTTCAATCTCGAGACGGGATACCAGTTTCCGGAGACGCTCGCCCTCCGCGATCGGATCGCCGCCCGGTACGGCATCGAGGTCTCCCTGGAACGCCCCGAGATGTCTCCGTCGGACTACGAGCGGCTGCATGGTGGCCCGGTCTATCGAACGGATTCCAACCGCTGCTGTGCCGACCGCAAGATCACGGTCATCGAGCGGGTGCTGCAGCGGTTCGACGCCTGGATGAGCGGCATCCGGCGTGATCAGAGCCCCGACCGCGCCGCCGCCCCGATCGTCGGCTGGGACCACAAGTTCGGCGTCGTCAAGATTTCGCCGCTGGCCAACTGGACGAAAGCCAGTGTGTGGGACGCGATCCTGAAGGAAGACATTCCCTACAACCCGCTGCACGATCTGGGCTACGTCAGCATCGGCTGCCAGCCCTGCACGCGGCCGGTCACCTCCGGCGAGGACGAACGCGCCGGCCGCTGGAGCGGTACCGCGAAGACGGAGTGCGGCCTGCATTCCCGAGACCGATGAAGCATTCCGCCAAGACCGAATACGCCGCGATCGCCGTGCTCGAACTGGCTCGCCAGCGATCCGCGGCCGAGCCGGTACGGATCCGTGACATCGCCGCGGCCCATGGCATCCCGGCGCGTTTCCTCGTGCAGATCCTGCTCCAGCTCAAGACCGCGGGGCTCGTGGGCAGCACCCGCGGGGCGGGGGGCGGCTATCAACTGCTCTGCGATCCGGCTGAGATCACGCTGGAGGATGTCGTGCGGGTCTTCGAAGGCCCTGGCGATAACGCCGCGGCTTCACCGACGCCACGGGCCGGGCGGCCCCGCATGCAGGCCACCCTCCGCGATGCCTGGCGGGACGTGGCCGAGGCCGAGGCATCCGCGCTCCGCTCGATTACGTTCGCGGATCTGATGGAGCGATCCCGGGCCGCAGGCGAGGCGATGTATTACATCTAGCTGTACGGCAATGCGGGCATCCATGCCCCGCATTGCCTTGCCGACCTTCCGGTCGGAAAAAACACGGCCCTCCAGGCCTGGCCT
>CAZONY010000123.1:0-3811 GCA_964581215.1 uncultured Chitinophagaceae bacterium
GATGTTCTTCAAGGTGCCGTGCGGCCTGTGTCTCTACTTCATCGCCTCGAGCCTCTGGGGCATCGCGGAGCGGCTGCTTCTCCCGCAGGCCGCCGCCGCCACCGCGGCCGGCGCCGCGACGCCCCAGCCCCCCCGGACGATCGACGCCATCTTCGGCGGAGGCGGGCGAAGCCGCGCGACCGTGGGCGCCGCCGATGCGGCGCGGCAGAGGCGCGAAGCCCGGAAGAAGCGGTGACCGTCAGCCCGGAGCCCTGTGACCTGATCGTCGCCGCCGCCACGGTGCCGGCCGGCGGCGGGCGGGCGATCGTGCGGCTGGCCGGAGATCGGCTCGACGAGGTGCTCGGGGCGTTGATCGAACCGGACGCTCCGGGGTTTGCCCCGCGGGGATCGTCGCCGCGGGTCGTGGCCGGAGGGCTCCATGCCGCGGGGCTTGGAAGGGAGTGGGGCCGCGTGCCGGTGCACGTGCTGCACTGGCCGGGCCCCAGCGGGCCGATGGGCGGGCCGTTGGCCGAGCTTCAGCTCCCGGGATCGCCCGTGCTGGTCGAGGCGGTGGTGGCCGAGGCCTGTCGGCTCGGGGCCAGACTGGCGCGGGGCGGGGAGTTCACGCTGCGGTCGTTCCTGGCCGGGCGGCTCGACCTGATGCAGGCCGAGGCAGTGCTGGCAGTGGTCGATGCCCGCACGCCGGCGGAGCTTTCCGCGGCGCTCGACCGGATGGCCGGAGGCATCGGCCGTGATCTCGAGCAGCTGCGGCAGCGGCTGCTGGATCTCGTGGCCGACGTCGAGGCGGGCATCGACTTCGCCGACGAGACGACGCCCGACGCCGTGCCCGCCGGCATCGCCTGGGCCGATCTTGGCGCCCGGATCGGCGCGTTGGCGACGGCGCTCGATTCCATGAGGCAGCGGCTGGCCGGCCGGGATGCGGCCGCCGTCGATCTGCCCCGCGCCGTCCTCGTGGGGTCGCCCAACATCGGCAAGAGCAGCCTCTTCAATGCGATCGTCGGGGAATCACGGGCCCTCGTGGCCGACGAACACGGCACCACCCGCGACTGGCTCGCGGCTCGGCTCGATGACGAGGCGACCGGAGCCGCCTGCCTGCTCGTGGACATCGCGGGGCTTGCCGACGGTGAGGCGGCGCCGGCGGGATCTCCCGCGGCCGGAGCCGATGCCCGGGCCCGCGGGGAGATCGCCCGGGCCGACGTGCTGATCGTGTGCCGGGATGCCGGGGCCGGCGTGCCGCCAGCCACGATCCCCGCGGAGATCGGCGGCCCACCGCGGATCGAGGTCGTGCTGCGGAGTGACCTGCGGCCCACCGCGGTCGCCGGTGCGCGGGCGATCGCCACGAGCAGCCGCGACGGCACGGGGATCGCGGCGGTGCGGACCGCGATCCTCGCAGCGGCCGAGGCTGTGGCGACCGATCGTTCGCCGGCCACGTGGCGGATGCGCACGGGGATGATCGCCGGGGCGCGGGCCCTCGCCGCCGCGATGGCCGCCGTGGCCGCGGGACAATCCCGGGAGGCCGCGGCCGACGAGGCGGTGGTGGCCGGCCTGCTGCACGAGGCGATCGACACCCTGGGCGAGGTGACCGGAGCGGTCGTGGGCACGGACCTGCTCGATCGGATATTTTCCAGGCATTGCATCGGCAAATGAGGTGATCGAACCGATGGCAGACGCACTCCCCCGCATTCTCGACACGCTCGTCGCCGGGGCCGCCCGGCATGCCGCGGCCGACGCGGCGGCCCGGTCGCGGTTGGCGTTGGCCACCGCCCGGAGCGTGGCCGCGGTCGCGCCCGCCTGGGCCGACGCGGCGGTCGGAATGAAGCGGGCGGCGGGCGTGGCCCATGAGGCCGCAGCCCGTGCCGAGGAGTTGGCCACGGGCCCGCTCGTCACGCTCCGGCTACTCCTGCTCACGGCGGGAGCGTGGGGGGAGGCATCGCGGTCGCGGCTGCCGCGGCTGCCGATGCCCCCTCGGATCACGCATCAGGGAAGCGGCCATGATGCGGCCAGCCTCGTCGCGGTGGACCTGCTGCCGGCCCGCGGGCTGCTCGACGGCGTCATCCTCGGCGGACAGCAGGCCACCGTCCGCTGTGCGAATCCCGGTGGCGTTGCTGAGTTTCTCCGCACGTGGCGGGAAGAGTGGGCGACGCGGCCGCGGGGCGGGGGCGTGGCGGCGGTGCTCGGCGCCGGTAATGTCACGGGCCTGGCCGTGGCCGACGCCATCAGCCAGATCTTCGAGCATGGCCGGGCCGCGCTGGTGAAACTGCATCCGCTGCACGAACCGCTCGCCGCCGTGCTCGGCGAGGCGCTCGGGCCGCTGGTCGAAGCCGGCCTGGTCGCGTTCGTCGCCGGCGGCACCGAACTCGCCCGCGAGGCGGTCGCCGCCGACGCGGTGGGGCACGTGCACCTCACGGGCGGTCGGGCCGCCTTCGAGGCGCTGGCGGGCAGCACCTCCAAACCGCTCACCTGCGAACTGGGCAACGTGACTCCCTGGTTCGTGGTGCCAGGGCGCTACACGCCGGCGCAGCTCCGGTTTCAGGCCGACGCGATCGTCGCGTCGATCGTTCACAACACATCGTTCAACTGCATCGCCACGAAGCTCGTCGTCACCTGCCGCGGCTGGGACCAGCGGGAGGCGCTCCTCGGGCACGTGCGGCACAGGCTGGCGAGCCTGGCCCCGCGGCCAGGCTGGTATCCCGGCGCACCGGCCGCCTGGGAGGGGATCTCGGGCCGGCCGGCGCCGGCCGACGGCACGCTGCCATGGGTGTTTCGCGAGGGGCTGCACCACGATGCCGACGCCGCCTGGTGGGGGCAGGAATGGTTCGTGCCGGTGGCCGGCGAGCTGCCGCTCGACGCCGCCGATGTCGAGGACTTCTGCATCCGAGCCGCGGCCTTGGCCCGCAGCCTGCCCGGCTCGCTCGCGGCGAGCGTGACCGTGCCGGAGTTTCTCTCCACGCGCGATGCCGCCCGCACCGAGCTGCTGCTCGAGCACCTCCCCTTCGGCGTCGTCGCCCGCAACTGCTGGGCCGCGCTCGCCTACTCGATGGGGAGCGTGCCGTGGGGCGGGTATCCGGGGGGCACCCGCGCCGATCCCAAGAGCGGCATCGGCTTCGTGCACGATCCGCTCCTCCTGCCGCTGGTGCACAACTCGATCATCCGCGGGCCGCTGGCCGCGCGTCTGACGCCCCCCTGGGCTCCCTGGCACGGCCACGGAGCGCGGCTCACGCAGGGCCTGATCGACATGTATGCATCGATCGCCCGCGGGGGTAGCGGCCTCTGGCACGTGGCCCGCATGCTGCCGGCGGTGCTCTGCGGGTGAAGATGCTCGCCGCCCGGTTCATCGTCGAGAGCCCGACACGCGCGGCGGCGCGGCGGGCTGCTCCTGAAACTTTTCTGCCTGGCCGGTGAGTTCGTAGAGAAACCGGCTCGGGCGGCCGGGCTTCGTCTTGCCCCACTTCATCCGTGTGAGGCACAGCGACAGTGCGAGCCGCTTGCGGGCCCGCGTGACCCCCACGTAGCAGAGCCGCCGCTCTTCGTCGATCGCCTGGAGGCCGTCGTTGAGCGACCGGACGTGCGGCAGGAGTCCCTCCTCGAGGCCCACCATCCACACGCAGTCGAACTCCAGCCCCTTGGCGGCATGGAGCGTCATCAGCCGGAGTTTGTTGCCCTTGCCCTGGTCCTGGTCGTTTTCCAGCCGCGCGGCCTCGGTCTCGGTGCAGCCCTGACGCCATGCGAGTCGGATCGCGGCGAGCTGCTCCTCCGTGAGCGGCTTGTAGCGTCGTCGTCTCTTCGACAAGTCATCGCCCTCGAGGAAGAC
>CAZONY010000123.1:3821-7133 GCA_964581215.1 uncultured Chitinophagaceae bacterium
AGGGGTTCAGCAAAATCAATCGGGCTAAGTATTCCGGAGTTTGTTGCCCTTTCCCTTGTCCTTGTCGTTTTCCAGCCGCTCGGCCTCGGTCACTTCCAGGATGAGGTCGTCGAGAAAACCCCGCACGAGCCGGGCGAAGCCCGCGTCATCCTGGCTGCGCCCGTGCGTCTTTTCGTGGTGGGCGAGGGCGTTGGCCACCTCCGCGACACACTGCCAGCGGGCCTCGGCCTCGGCGAGATCGTCTTCGTATTCCTTGTCCAGGTGGCGGCGGTAGCCGGCCTGGTCGAGGAGCGTGCGGAGCGTCTCGGCGGCGCCGGCCGGTGCGGCGCCCTGCCGCAGGGCGATCAGCCGCTCGAGCGCCCCCACGCCGGCCACGGCCGCACTGGTCAGCCGGCCGGCATCCCGCGCGGTGAGCAGCTCACGCCACAGGCTGTGGCCCGCCAGCGTCGCGGCCGTGCGGCACTTCTCGATCGTGTGTGCCGACAGCCCGCGCGGGGGCACGTTGGCGATCCGCGACAGCGCCAGGTCGTCGTCGGGATCGACCAGCAGCCGCAGGAAGGCCATCACGTCTTTCACCTCCCGGCGGTCGAAGAACGATCGGCTGCCGATGAGCTCGTAGGGAATCTGCCGACGCCGCAACTCCTGTTCGAACACCCGCGTCTGCTCGCCGGTGCGCACGAGGATGGCCGTTTCGGCCGGGATGGTCGCCCCCTCGCGGATCAGGCTCTCCACGTCGCCCACCACCCGCTGTGATTCATCCAGCTCGTCCTGCGCCTGCATGATTTTCGGCGGCACTCCCGACGGCGCCTTGGAGACCAGCGTCTTGCCGTGCCGCCGCGCGTTGTGCCCGATGAGGGCGTTGGCCGCCTCGATGATCTCGGGCGTGGAGCGGTAATTCTCCTCCAGCCTCACGACGGTGGCGCCCGGCCAGCGGGCGGCGAAGTCGAGAATGTGCGAGATCTGGGCGCCCCGCCAGGCGTAGATCGATTGGTCGTCGTCGCCGACGACGCACAGGCTGCGGTGGTCGCGGGCCAGGGCCGCGAGAATCCGTTCCTGGATGCCGCTCGTGTCTTGGTATTCGTCCACCAGCAGGTGATCGAAGCGGGTCGCCTCCGCGCGGCGGGCGTCGTCGTGGAGGGTGAAGAGCTCGTCAACGACCAGGAGGAGGTCGTCGAAATCCACCGCGCCGGCGGTCCGCAGGGCCTGCTGGTAGCGGCGGTATCCGGCGGCGGCGAGTTCCCAGGATTCGTCGGCATCGGCCGACAGGTTGGCGAACGCGTCGTCGGGGCGGATTCCCACGCTCTTCCAGCGGCTCACGCGGTCGAGCAGATCGGCGGGCCGGAGCGTGGCCTCGGGCACCTTCAGCTCCTTGAGCACCCGGCGGGCCGTGCCCTCCTGGTCGCCGCGATCGATGATCGTGAACCGCTCGGGATAGCCCAGCCGCGACGCATGGCGACGGAGGATGCGGACGCACAGCGAATGGATCGTGGAAATCTCCGGCCGGGGGCCATCCTTGCTCCGCGGCAGCAGGCCCTTCGCCCGGCCGAGCATCTCCCGGGCCGCCTTGTTGGTGAAGGTGACGGCGAGGATCCGCGACGGGCTGCTCCCCTGCCGCACGAGGTGGGCGATCCGCGCGATCACGACGCGGGTCTTGCCCGTGCCGGCCCCGGCGAGCACGAGGAGCGGGCCCACAGGCGCCGTGACGGCCTGCAGCTGGGCGGGATTGAGCCGGGGAGGAGCGTCCATGCGTGGCCTTCGGAAGGCAGGGAATGTAGCACATGCCATGACCGCCTTGACGCCCCGCGAGGGGAACGTTTCTATTGCCAGGCTCGTCGCCGCCCCTGAGGAGTCTCGCCGCCGATGGACGCCAGGATCGATTCCGACAACGCGCTCGCCGACAAGACGTCCCAGATCCTCGACCGCCTGCGGCCGCACGCCAACGCGATCGTGCTGGGAATCGGCGGGCTGGCGGTGGCCCTGCTCGCCTGGGGGCTTGTCTCGAGCCAGGCCGCCGCCGGGCGGGCCCGCAGCTGGGACGCATTTCTCGCCGCGGTGGCCAGCGACAGCCGGCCGTTGCTGGTGGAATCGCTCGGCGACGTGATCCGTCGGTATCCCGAGACGCCCGCCGCGCGGTGGTCGGAGCTGCTGCTCGCCGACTTCGCCATGAGCGAGGGAAACGACCTGCTGTTCGCCAACACCGAACTGGGCCGGCAGCGGCTGCGGTTCGCGGCGGAAGGCTACTCGGCCGTGCTGGCCGCACGGCCCCGGGGCCTGCTCGCATCGCGGGCCACGCTCGGCCTGGCCAAGGTCCGGGAGAGCCTCGGCGAGCTGGACGAGGCCCGCCGTGGCTACGAGGCGGTCGCGCGGGAGCACGGGGCCAGCGGCTTCGCGACGATCGCCGAGGAACGGGGCAAGGCCCTGGGTCGCGAGGGCACCAAGCAGTGGTACGATTGGTTCGCGGCCCAGAAATTCGACCCGCCCCCGCCGGCCGCCGCGGGGGCCGGAGCCGCTCCCGGTGCCGACCAACCAGCCGACCAACCAGCCGACCAACCAGCCGACCCAGCCACCCCAGCCGCCGCTGCCGCCGAGTGATCCGCCGCCCGTCGGCTCGTTCGCGGCCGGTGACGAGGCCGCGTTCGTGGTCGGCGACGACGAGGCCGGCACCCGGCTCGACCGCTTCCTGGCCGGCAGGTTTCCCGGGCAGAGCCGATCGTTTCTCGCCCGGTCGATCGAGGCGGGAGGCGTGCGTGTGGATGGCGTGCAGGCCCGCGGCTCGTTGAAGATGAAGGCGGGATCGTTGGTCTGTTTCACGGTGCCCGCTCCGCCCCGCACCGGACCGGCGGCCGAGGAGATCCCGCTCGACTTCCTCCACCGCGACGAATGGCTGGCGGCCGTGAACAAGCCGGCCGGGATGGTGGTGCATCCGGCGAAGGGCAATTGGAAGGGCACGCTCGCCGGGGCGCTCAAGTGGCACCTGGAGCGGGAGGCGGGCGAAGGCCTCTCGACGGCCGGCGGCCCGACGCGGCCGGGGATCGTCCACCGGCTCGACCGCGACACCAGCGGCGTGATCGTGGTGGCCCGCACGGAGGAGACGCACCACGCGCTGGCCGGGCAGTTCGAGCGGCGGACGGTGGAGAAGACCTACCTCGCCATCACGCAGGGCTGTCCGCAGTTCGACCGCGACGAGATCGACCTGCCGATCGGCATCCATCCCTACCAGCGGGAGAAGATGGCGGTGCGTCGCGATCATCCCACGACTCGCGAGGCGGTGACGCGGTACGAGGTGCTGGAGCGATTTCGGGCGGGAGCGCT
>CAZONY010000124.1:0-7085 GCA_964581215.1 uncultured Chitinophagaceae bacterium
GCGGCACGGCTACCGCGACCTCGAGGAGGCGCTGGCGGGCCTCCGGGCGGCGGAGGGCGGCCGGCACGGCGGCCCGCTCGACGCGACCTCCTGCCGGCATCGGCACATCGTCCGCTCCCGACACGCCCGCCTGGAGCGACTCTTCGGCGGACGGCTCAACGAGTCTGCCCGCGACACGCTCTCGCGGCACACGGCGCTCATCGCGCAGCTCGCGGCCGGCGGCACGCGGCTCTCGGTCGAGGCGGGCGCCGCCCGCTGCGAGATCGACGGCGAGCCGATCCTTCTCGACGGCCCGCCAACGCTCGTTCAGGCACACGACCGCGTTCACGGCGCTGGCCACGACCGGGCGTTCGCCTTCGTGCTCCTCCAATTCGGCAGGCCCGACATCACGGCCCGCTGCGTCGAGTCGATCCTGCGGATCGACCCCTGCGGCAGGCGGGTGCGAATCGTGATCGTCGACAATGCATCCCCCGACGAGGCGGTCGCCGAGACGCGGAGGCTCTTCGCAGGTATCGCGGAGGTCACGCTGCTCTTGAACGACGAGAACCTCGGGTTCGCCCGCGGCAACAATGTCGGCTACCGCCACGCCCGTGATGGACTCGGCGCCGACTTCATCGCGGTGGTCAACAACGACACGGTCTTCGAGGACCGGGCGTTCATCGAAAAAACCCTCTCGCTCTATCGCGAGCATGCCGCGTCGGTGATCGGACCGGACATCGTCACGCCCGACCGCCGCCACGAAAACCCCTGGAACGACGCCGTGTACGCGGCCGAGGAGTGGCGGTCGCTCGAGTTGCTCTTCCAGCAGCAGCGGGAGACGTGGCGGGCGACCGGCAGGGCCGGTTTTCGGAGGGTGGGGACGCGATCGCCCGAAGCCCACACGATCCTCGATCCCGTGCTGCAGGGCGCCGCGTACGTCTTCACCCCCGTCTTTACCCACGAGAAAGATCGCCCGTTCGACGAGCGGACATTCCTCTACGGCGAAGAGTTCTTGCTCGCGGTCGACTGCCTGCTCTCTGGCCACCCGACGCTCTACGCCCGTGAGCTCTCGCTCCGGCACGAGGAGGGCGTCTCGACCGCGTCGCTGCCGGATGCGCGGAAGATCCGCTGCGGCTACGACGGCGCGATCGGGGCGATCGGGCTCGCGCGCGGGCGGCTGGAGCGGCATATCGCCGCCACGCGAGCGGCCCCTCTCCCCGCCGACTCCGCCGAAATCGCGACGCTCACCACCGACGGCCGCCGCCACGTGCTCGTCGATCTCTTGTTCTGCCAGCCCGGGTTCCACGGCGGCGGCGAATATGGCAAGGGCGTGTTCAGGGCCGTCGTCGACGAGGCAGCCACCCGCAGTGACGTGCAGGTCTGGGCCGCGATCGATCCAGATCTCTTCATCGACGGCTGGGTGTGGGACGCCTGCCGCGACCATGGCGTGAACCTTGTCGCCGTGAAGTCGTTCGACGACGTGGTCGCGCTCGTCGATTCCGGCCGGTTCGACGCCTTCTTCGCGCCGGCGATCGTCGTCTACACCGGCTACGAGTACCTGAAGCGTCTCGGGGGGCCGTTGAAGTTCCGTCCCGGCCGCACGCGGGTGATCGGCACGTTGCTCGACGTCCGCGACCTCGAGCTCGCGGAGCACTCGCGGCGGATCGCCGAGGCGCGCCGCCGGGCCGGCTGCCACCGCGAGCGTTCCCTCACGCCGCAGCAGTGGGAGGCGGAGGCCGCCGCACAGGCCGGCCACGCCGACGCGTTGCGGCAGATGTATCGCGGCATCTGCGCGAGCCCCGCGCTCGACACGCTCGTGACGATCTCCGAGTATTCGGTCTCCGGGATACGCGACCGGATCGGGACCGACAGGCCGGTCCACGTGCTCTTCGCGCCGGACAAGGACCGGGCCGCACCGGAAGCCTTCGTCTGGCCGGGCATCGATCTTACCGACGATCCGTTCACGGTCGTGCTCAACGCCGGTCGCGAGGAGAAGAACGCCGCGTCGGTCGTGGCGGTGTTCGATCGTCTTTTTTCCGATCCCGCGTTTGCCTCGGCGCACCCGCGGCTGAAGATCGTGCTCACCGGCATCGGCGGGCTCGACGACCTCGGAGTCGCGACGCCCGCCCACACCGAGCGGTTCGTCACGATGCCACACCTCGCCGCGGGCCGGCTCGAATACCTGCTCGCGCGGGCCCGGTTCCTGGCCTACGCGTCGTTCAACGAGGGCTTCGGCTACCCGCCGCTCGAGGCGATGACCCACGACACGCCGAGCCTCATCGCCGACAACACCTCGGTGCCCGAGGTCTGCGGCGCTGCCGCCGTCCACTGCGACCCCTTCGACCTCGACTCGATCGCCGACGGCATCCGCACGATCCTCGACTCGCCGCCATCCGCCGACGCGATGCGGTCGCAACTCGCCTGCACCGTGCGACGGCAGCGGGAAGATATGCGCTCGCTCGCGAAGCTCATCTGCGGCGGCCCCGCCGCGGCCGGCCACGCCCGACAGTCCGTCAACCGCGCGAAGGCCGCCTGATGCTCGAGCTGTTTGCAAGCGAACTTGTCGCGGCCGACCGCAGTCTCGGCAGGAACCCTGGCATGGGGTTACCGGAGGCGATGCGGCACGTCCCGCTCGAGGTGTTCGGCGAGCTTTGCCTGGCCGTGCCGGAAAACCTCCCGGCGATCCGCGCGGTGCTGCCGACGATGGCGTCCGATGAGGTGCAGCGAAACTGGACGGGCAACTGCGGGCAGGCTCTGATGAGCCAATCGATCGCATTCGTGCGAACGCTGTTCGCGATGCATGGCCGGCGCGGCGGCCATGCCGTGGCCGCCCTGCGGGTTCTCGACTTCGGCTGCGGCTGGGGGAGGCTCCTTCGGCTGCTGCTCAAGGACGTGCCGGCAACGGCCCTTCACGGTGTCGATCCCTGGCAACGGTCGATCGATCTCTGCCACGAGCATCGGATTCCCTGCCCGCTCGCGCTGAGCGACTACATCCCGCGTTCGCTGCCATTCGAGGGCCCGTTCGATCTCGTCTACGCCTTCAGCGTCTTCACGCACCTGAACGAGTCGACGGCCCGCACCGCGCTCGCCACGCTCCGCGGCGCGGTGTCCGACCGGGGCCTCCTCTGCCTCACGATCCGCCCGGTCGAATACTGGCATCACCACGGTCCGAAGGGGGAGCCCGCGTGCATCGAGCGGCACCGCGCCGATGGATTCGCCTTCCTGCCCCACGCGAATCGAGAGCCGATCGAAGGGGAGGTCACCTACGGCGACACGTCGATGTCGCTCGATTACCTCGCCCGGCTCGCCGAGGGCTGGACGATCGTGGAAGTCGAGTGGAACCCATGCGACCCGGTGCAGGTCGTGGTCGGGCTCGCCCCAGCATGAACGTCCCATGAACGTCGCGATCCACCAGATCTTCTACGACGACGCCCAGCGGCCGGCGCTCGACCCGGCCTTCATGCCTTACGACAACCGGGCGAACCCCGATCCTGTCTGGCGGGAGTACCACGTCTTCCGCACCGAGTACCTCGCCGGCAACGTCCCTGGCGACGCCATCACCGGCTACGTCTCCTGGAAGTTCGGGATGAAGACCCGCGTCCGCGGCGCCGCGTTCCTCGACTTCATCGGGCGGCATCCGAACCGCGACGTCTGGTTCCTGAGCCCCTTCGGCATCGAGCCCGGCTTCTTCCCGAACGTGTGGCTGCAGGGGGAGCACCACCACCCGGGCATCCTCGGGCTCACGCGGCGGGTGTTCGAGCGGGCCGGGATCGACTGCGACCCCGCAACGCTCGACCAGCCCAAGAGCATGGAGCTCTACTGCAACTACTGGGCGGGCACGCGGCGATTCTGGGATGCCTACATCGCCTTCTGCGAGCCCGTTCGGGACATTCTGCTCCACGGCCTCGACGACCGCGATCGATCGCTCCTGCACTCGCGAGCCGACCGCACGATCGACGCCTGCTTCATTCCGTTCATCATGGAGCGGCTCTTCACGACGCTCCTGGCGGTCCGTCGGGACCTCTCATTCGCCGGATGGGATGGCGGCGAGGCGCGGCGGCCGAGACGACGGTGGTTCAGTTGGAGGAAGGCGTCGTGATCCGTCCCGCGATCGCCGCCGCGGCCGGAGTCGTCGGCGGGGCGACACTGCTCTGGTGGGTGACCGCGTTCGGCGTGAACGTGCCGATCACCGACGACTGGGATCACGTCAAGACGAGCGTGACCTGGCATGACGAGGGGATCCGGGCCGCGACGCTCTTTAGGCCGCACAACGAGCACTGCCTCGCGATCCCGCGGCTCATCAATCACGCGATCCTCGAGGTGACCGGCGGGAACTACCGTGCCGTGCTCTTCTTCAACGCGTCGCTCGCCATCGCCTCACTCACGCTCCTGCTCGTGTTCGCGTCACGGTGGCCGCTCCCTCCCGCCGCCTTCGCCGCCTTCGCCACGGCGGTCTCGCTCCTGTGGATGGGGTGGTCGCAGTGGCAGAACTGGATCTGGGCGTTTCAGACGCCGTGGTTCCTGCTGCCGCTGATGATCGTGGCGACGGCGGTGGTCGTCGCCCGGACGGCTTCCGCCGGGGCCGCGGTGGCCGCGACGGCGGTGGCCGCCTGGCTCGGGCCCTTCTGCATGGCGAACGGCCTGTTCGTCGGCTGGGCGGTCCTGCCGGGGCTCGCGCTCGCACTCGCCGAGATGCCGCGCGACCGCAGGTGGCGGTGGCTCGCCACGGCGATCCTGGCAGTCGTCGCGGCGACGGCCGTCGGCGGGCTGCTCGTCGCCCGATCGCGCGGACCATCGGCGGGCGGGCTCTCCGCCGTGCTCGCTTCACCGCTCGAGGCGGTGCGACTCTGCCTCGCCGTGCTCGGCAGCCCGCTCGACCCGCGGGGGGCGTTTCATGGCCAGAAGCTCGCCTCCACGGTCGCCGGAGGCGTGTCGCTCGCCACGGGCTTGGCTGCCGTGGCCTCCGCCACGCGGCTGGGCCGCGCGATGCCGTCCAAGGACTATGGTCCCGGGTTCGCCCTCATGCTCTACGGGCTCGTGAGCGTGGCGGCGGTCGTCGTCGGAAGGCTGTCGATGCTCGCGACCGATCCGGTCGAGAGCCGCTACCACACGTTCGCCGTCGCCTGGCACGCGGGCGTGCTGCTCACGCTCGCCCGCCTCGCCGTAGACCGCGAGGCAGGGCAGGGCAGCGCGTGGCAAATCGTCCTGGTTGCCGCATCGATCGCGTGCATCGCCACGACGCTCGTCGGCATGAAGCTGTTCTATCACCACGGAGTGAACATGCGCGCCGCGCTCGAATCCCATCAGTCGATCTACCGAGCCGCGCGGGATCCCGGTGAACGTGCGAAACTTCAAGAGATCGCGCGGCACTACGGGGCCGACGGTATCCTCGACCGACTCGACGGCATGCGCCGCGCCGGCATCCTCCACGCCGACTACGCGCCCGCGGCACCGAGCCGATAGGATTTCAGCATGGCTTCCCGTTGGCAGACGATCGCTGCGGCCCCCTGCAGGCCCGTGTATGGATTCCACGACGTCGAGGATGGATTCGTCTGGTCGACACATGCCTTCGGCCTCTTCTTCCCGGCCGCAGGCGGGTCACCGGGCAGGATCGTGCTGAGCGTGCACAACCCGCACGGTGAGCTCGCCCTGAGGTGTCGCGTCGACGGACGATCGTTCTCCACGACGGTGCCGCACGGCGAGCAGCAGGTCGTGA
This sequence comes from uncultured Chitinophagaceae bacterium, assembly GCA_964581215.1. GTDB lineage: Bacteria > Planctomycetota > Planctomycetia > Pirellulales > UBA1268 > CACORA01. The sequence goes on from CAZONY010000124.1 coordinate 5,696, forward strand.
TCGACGAGGCGTGCTTCGGGCGGTTCGTCGATTTCACGATCGCGCCGAAAATCCTGCTCGGATCGGATGTCCGCGAACTCGGCTTGATGGTCCGCCGAATCGGCCGGGACGCGCTGCCCGAACGGGCCTGCCGCATGGAGCCCGTGATGGCGTCGGCTCGGCCGATCGATGCCGTGGAGCCGGATGCCCTGGACAGGCTCCTGGCGGCCGCCGGAAAGCTCGGCTCGCAGGTCATCGGCGGATTTCTCCGCGAAGGCTGGTTCAAGGCGGGCTGGATCGACGACGGGCTCCGCATGCAGTTGCACGCCCCGCTCTGGATGCCATTGGACGCCGAAATCGCCTGCGCGTGCTCGATCAATGGAAGCGAGGCGACGATCACATTCCGTCGGGACGGGACCCGCCCCAATGTCTACCGGGCCACGCTGCCACTCCGGGCGATCGTTGGGCATGCCCGCGGGATCCTCGACATCGACGAGTCAATCGACGTGGAACTTCGGCCAAACGCCATCGGTCGGTACCGGGGGCAGGGTGTTCATTGGCGCGGCCGCGGCACGGACGGACTGCCCGATGCGACGAACATCATGCGGGTGGCCGGGCCGGTGAGCATCGAGAACTTTCTCCTGCACGGCGCGAGCTGGCTCGTGAAACTCGAGCGGCTTGCCGACGCGCTCCTGCCCGGCGGGCTCGCCGGCGCCCGGCGGATCGTCGACTGGGGCTGCGGGTGCGCGAGGATATCGAGGCACTTTCCGGAGCCGTACCGGACGAACGTCGTCGGCTTCGACATCGATCCCGTGAACATCGCGTGGTGCCGCGAGCACGTGCGAGGCATGCGGTTCGAGCACTGCTCGGTCGATCCGCCGCTTCCGCTGGAGGACGACTCGGTAGACGTCCTCTTCGCACACTCCGTCCTCACGCACCTCGGAGCGGCCCATCAGCACCGCTGGCTCGAGGAGATCCAGCGCGTGCTCCGACCGGGCGGCGTCGCTTTCCTCACCGTGCTCGCGGAACTGTCCTGGTATGAACGGTTCTTCCCGACGGGCCGCACACCGGAGGCGATCGCGGAGTACCTCGACAGGGGCTTCGTCGACCACGGATGGCAGCAGGATGTCGGCGTCGATGTCGATTGTCCCGGCGCCTACGTGCAGGTGTCTCACGGGCTCGAATACGTGCGGTCGACGTGGTCGGGGCTCTTCGAGATCATCGACTGGATCGACGGCTTCGCCGACCTCCAGACGCTCGTCATCGCGAGGAAGCGATCTCACTCCGCCCCGAGCCCGAGCCGCTCCTGCCGGTAGCCGCCGCTCTGCACCCGCTCGATCCAGCCGTGGTTGTCGAGATACCAACGCACCGTCCGCTCGATGCCGGTCTCGAACGTCTCCCGCGGGCTCCA
>CAZONY010000125.1:0-7081 GCA_964581215.1 uncultured Chitinophagaceae bacterium
GAGAGCCACCAGATCATCGAGGAGTTCATGCTGGCCGCCAACGAGGCGGTGGCCCGCGCGCTGGCCCAGGCCGGCAGCGGTTTCCTGCGCCGGATCCATGCCGCCCCCGACCCGCGGAAGCTCCGACAGCTGACCGAATTCGTGACGGAACTCGGCTTCGAAGTCGACTCCCTCGAGAGCCGATTCGAACTGCAGCGTTTGCTCGACCTGGCCCGCGGCCGCCCCGAGGAACATGCCGTGCACTATGCGGTGCTCCGCAGTCTCACCCGGGCCTGCTACGGCCCCCAGGAGGACGGCCATTACGCGCTGGCGAGTGACTGTTACTGCCACTTCACCTCGCCGATTCGGCGCTACCCCGACCTCACCGTCCACCGGGCGCTCGATCTCCTCGCCGCGGGGCGGCGGGCCGCGGTCGATGGCCTGCACCAGCTCGGCGAGGACTGCTCCCAGCTCGAACGGCGGGCCGAGGCGGCGGAGCGGGAGTTGGTGAAACTGAAGCTCCTGCTCCATCTCAGCGGGCGAATCGGCTTGGAGATGGAAGGAGTGGTGACGGGCGTCGAGCCGTTCGGCCTGTTCGTGCAGGGAATCGATCTGCCGGCAGAGGGGCTCGTCGCGCTCGACGCGCTTCCCGACGACCACTACCGCTACGACCGTGCCAGCCACGTCCTGGCCGGCACGCGGGCCGGAAACGCCTTTCGCCTGGGAGACCGGGTGCGCGTGGCCGTGTTCCGCATCGACCTCGACCGCCGGCTGCTGGAACTACGGCTCGTCGAGCGCTCCCGTCGCGGGCGGCCAGCGCGAGCGACGACCGGCAGGCGGGCGGGGAAAAAGAGTGCCCGCGCCGCGCGGCCGGCGAAACCGCGCGGTCGGAAGGGCGGCCGCGGCAAACGTGCCGGCCGCTGATCGGCCGCTGGCGGCGTTGTGGTCGAGCCGTACAATCCCCGTCTCGCGATTCCCGATCATTCCTCGCTCCGCACCACTCCGGATGGACCCCGTGACCGCACCGCTTCGAGAGACTCCGCTGACCGGATGGCACGAGGCGCACGGCGGCCGGATGGTCGATTTTGCCGGCTGGAAGATGCCGGTGCAGTACGGCTCGATCGTCGAAGAACACCTCGCCACCCGGCGGGTGGCCGGAATGTTCGACGTCTCCCACATGGGCCGGCTCGCGATCGGCGGCCCCGGAGCGACTGACTGGCTCGAGTCGTTGCTCACCCGCCGGGTGTCCGGAATCGCCGTGGGCCGCTGCCGCTACACGCTCCTGACGACCGACGACGCCATCCTCGACGATGCGCTCGTCTCCCGAGATCCGGATGCGGCCGACGGCACGCCCCGGCTGTCGCTCGTCGTCAACGCCAGCAACCGCGCGCGGGTGCTGGATTGGCTCCGCAGCCGGCTGCCGCCGACGGGCGTAACGCTCGCCGACCGCACGACCGACACGGCGATGATCGCCGTACAGGGTCCGCAGGCCGTCGCCATCGTCGGCGGGCGGTGTCCGCCCACCGATGCGGTGCGGATCGCCGCGTTGAAAAACTACACGTCCGCCCCGGCCACGGTGGCGGGGCATGCGGCCACGGTCAGCCGCACGGGCTACACCGGCGAGGACGGCGTCGAGATCGTGGTGCCGGCGGCGGCGGCCCGCGACGTCTGGGAAGCGATTCATACTGCGGGGCATTCCGCGGGCCTGCTGGCCTGCGGCCTCGGCGCCCGCGACACGCTCCGGCTCGAGGCGGGGATGCCGCTCTATGGCCACGAGCTGCGGGAAGGCTCCGACCCCTTCGCCATCGGACTGGGGCTCGCGATCGATCTCGAGGGCCGATCGTTTCCGGGCAGCGGACGACTGGCGGCGATGCGGTCCCATCCGGCCGACCGGGTGCGCGTCGGGCTCGTGTTCGACTCCAAGCGGAGTGCCCGCGAGGGCCATGCGGTGCTCGTCGGCGACCGGCAGGTGGGCGAGGTCACGAGCGGAAGCTTCGCACCGACGGTCGGTACGGCCGTGGCGATGGCGCTGGTGGACCGAACTGCCGCGGCTGCGGGCACGACGGTGGACGTGCTGATCCGCGACACGCGGCAGCCGGCCCGGGTGGCTCCCCTCCCCTTCCATCGCCGTCCCGCCTGACACGTGCCGTCGTGCATCCGGTATCCTGTCCGGTCATCAAACGATCCCCGAGGAACTCCCCATGACCGCTCCACGTCGCTACGCTCCCTCCCATGAATGGCTCCGGCCCGAGGACGACGGCACGGCGACGGTCGGCATCTCAGCCTACGCGGTCGAGGCCCTCACCGATCTGGTCTTCATGCAGCTGCCAGCCGTCGGCCGCCGCGTGAAGGCCGGGGAATCGTTCGGGGAGATCGAAAGCGTCAAGGCGGTGAGCGATCTCTACGCCCCGGTGTCGGGAGAGGTCGTCGCGGTCAACGACGCGCTGCCGGGCCAGCTCGACCTGCTAGGCAAGGATCCGTATGACGCCGGGTGGATCGTGCGGATCAGGCCCGACGACCCGGCGCAGATCAATGGCCTGCTGGATCAGGCCGCCTACGACGCATTGGTCGCGGGGCAAGCCCACTGATGCCGGCTCGGGGAACGAAGCCGTGACCGGAATCGCCGTCTGGCGGGACGGACCGGCCGACGCTGCCACCAACATGGCGGCCGACGAGTGTCTCGCCGCGGCGGCGGTTGCCCGGGGCGGGCTCGTCGTGCGGCTCTATGGCTGGTCCTCGACGGCGATCTCGCTTGGTGCGTTCCAGACGATCGCCGAGGCCCGTGGGTGCCAGGCCATCGCGGGGCTGCCGCTGGTGCGGCGGCCGAGCGGCGGCGGCGCGATCGTGCATGGCAGCGATCTCACCTACGCGGCGGCGGTGCCCAAGGATCATCCCTGGGGCGCGGCCCCACAGACGTTTTATGACGCGCTCCATGTCGCATGGGTGGAGATCCTCCGCCACCGTGGCGTGCCGGCCCGGCTGGCGAAGCCCGACCCTGCCGTCGAGGCCTCTTTCTTTTGCTTCGAGAGACGGGCTGCGGGCGACCTGGTGGTCGATCTCGATGCAGGGGACGGTGGCAGGCCGGACACCAAGCTCATGGGAAGCGCCCAACGGCGGCTGGCGGCCGCGGTGCTCCAGCACGGCAGCCTACTCCTGCGTTCCAACCGCGACGTCGGCCCGGCCGGCCGCCACCCCGGTCTCGAGGATCTGCCGGGAACCAACTGGGCTGACGACGAGGGGTGTCGTGCGGCCGTCGATGACTGGCTTGGGCTGGTCGCGCGATCCCTCGGCCAGTCGCTGGATCATCAGGCCGAACCGTTCCTGTCCACCCAGCCGCCCGGCTTCGCCGCGGCTCGCGAGCGATTCGCCGGGGACCGGTGGACGTCCCGTCGCTGACGCCTCCATCGGGGGGGCGGCTGGTGGGATCCGGGCCCACGTTTTGTTCCGCCCGTTTGGAACGGACTTGCGATCCTGCTAGACTTTCGTCGATATGGGTTTATCGGGTCGGTGGATCGCTCATTTTCTCATCGCTCATCGTCGCCGCCGGGGAGAGTGCTCACATGGGATTCGAATGCAGCGGAGTGACGAGACATGTCCACGAAACTTGTCATCGCCTCGGGAAAGAGCGCGGGCAAGGCGATCGCCGTCAAGAACGATAGGCTCCTCATCGGTCGGGCCGAAGAATGTGACATTCGGCCCCTGAGCGATGAGGTCAGCCGGCGGCATTGCCTGGTGCAGGTCGAGCCCGACGTCGTCTGGATCGAGGACCTCGGCAGCCGGAACGGCACGTTCGTCAACGGCGTGCGGATCACGGAAAAAACGAAGGTCTTCGACGGTGACGTCGTCAAGGTCGGCGGACTGCAGCTCAAGGTCTCCGGGGGTTCCGTCGGCAATGCCATGGCGGCGTCCGCCGACGGTCCCGTCTCCTGGAACGACGAGGAAGAGGTGTCGCGGTGGCTGATGGCCGAAAGCGGCCAGCCGTCGGGCATGCACGATACGACCCAGACGGCCGCCGCCGTTCCGGTGGAGGAGGCCGCCGCCGCACCCGCCGCCGCGGAGGATTCCCCCACGATCCTCGCCCCGGCCCCGAACGCCGACCGTTCCAGCGCGGTGCGGATGAGCATCGACGAGCTGAAGGCTTCTCGGGCCCATCCGGGGACGCTGCCCCCGGAATCCAAGAAGACCGCCGCCTCGTCGCGCGAAGCGGCCGCCGAAGCGCTCAAGAAACTTTTTGGAAATCGCTAGATCGCATTTCGCGTCCGTGTATTGCCGGCTCAGGGGCGGCAAGGAACGCAAGCCTGGGTGCCGGTCATGACGGCTGTGCGGCTTGCACCGGGCGGATATTTCCGATTTCTGTCGGAAATTTCCTGGCCGTCAGGCTTTGCCCCGTCGGCATGGGGAATACTTCCGGCACACCTTCCCAGCGAAGGATTCCCACCAGGAGTTGAACGATGCCCACCGCCGTCGCGTCTCGCCGTCGCCCCGCCGCTCCCTGCGACCGCATGCCGAAGAGCCTTCGTCGCCGCCACATCGATCCGACCACGTGCGAACGCGACTATGGAGCGGATGAACTGGAATTCATGCGGGCCCTCGAAGCCTACAAGCGGTCGAGCGGCCGCCTGTTTCCCACCTGCACCGAGATTCTCGAGGTCGTCCGCGGCCTGGGCTACACGCGGGTGCCCTCCTGAGGCCGACGGGATGGGGCCGCGCGGCGTTGGGAACCGCGGCCCGTTGACCACGTGAGCGGGGGCTTCTATTCTCCCGGCATTCACGGGGATTCGCGGGGCCGCTGAAGCGCCCCCGGCGACCCGGTGCCCCCGGTCGGGAGAAAGGCTGTGTCGGACCGCCATGTCGGGTCGGTGACGGATCGGGTTTTCAATTTCTCCCCCGGCCCGGCCGTCCTTCCCCTGCCCGTGCTGGAGCAGGTGCAGGAGGAGATGCTTTCGCTCCCGGGCGTGGGCATGTCGGTGCTCGAGATCAGCCACCGCAGCCCCGCGTTCGACCGGATTCTGGAGGAGACGCGCTCTGGACTCCGTCGACTGGCGGGCATCGGCGACGACCACGAGATCGTCCTGCTCCAAGGGGGCGCGAGCCTCCAGTTTTCGATGGTGCCCATGAATCTCCTCCGCGGGCAGCCCTCCGCGGCCGACTACGTCCTCACCGGCACCTGGGGCGCGACGGCGATCGGCGAGGCCCGTCGGGAAGGAAGCGTGCACGTGGCCTGGGATGGCGCGGCCACGAACCACGACCGCCTGCCCGGCCCGGGAGAGATCCGCCTGTCGCCCCGACCGGCCTACGTGCACATCACCAGCAATGAGACGATCCAGGGGGTGCAATGGAAGCACGATCCGGACGTCGGGGCGGCGCCGTTGGTGTGCGACTGCTCGAGCGATTTCCTGTCCCGGCCCATCGAGGTGTCGCGATACGGTCTGATCTATGCCTGTGCGCAGAAGAATGCCGGCATCGCCGGCGTCACGGCCGTGATCATTCGGAAGGATCTGCTGGAACGATGCAGCGACACGCTGCCGAAGATGCTCGACTACCGCACGTTCGTCACGAACGGTTCGCGGCCGAACACGCCGCCGGTGTTCGCGGTGTACGTGCTCGGTCTGGTGTGCCGGTGGGTGGGCGAAACCATGGGAGGCCTGGAGGCGATGGCGCGGCACAACGCCGCCAAGGCGCGGCTCCTCTACGACGTGATCGATGCCTCCGGCGGCTTTTATGCCGGCCACGCCCAGCCGGCATGCCGTTCCGACATGAACGTGACCTTCCGCCTGCCGAACGAGGGCCTGGAGAAGGACTTCGTGAACGACGCCACGCGGCACGGTCTCGTGGACCTCAAGGGGCATCGCTCGGTGGGGGGCATCCGGGCCAGCATCTACAATGCGATGCCGACCGAGGGCGTCGAGGCGCTGCGGGATTTCATGGTCGATTTCCAGCGTTCGCGGCAGGCCTGACCACCCCCCGACGCCGCCCCTCTCCGCGGAAGGAACCGACATGCCATCGATCATCGTGCTCGATACCCTGAGCCCCGACGGCCTCGCCCTGCTCGACAACGCCGCCACGCAGGGGATCACCTACGAGGTGGTCACCGGACTGGCCGGAGAAGCGTTGCGGGAGGCGCTCGCGAAGCACGACGGCGCAATCTGCCGGAGCGGGGTCAAGATCACGGCCGACTCGCTGGCCGGCAACACGCGGCTCAAGGCGATCGTCCGGGCCGGCGTAGGCACCGACAACATCGACAAGGACGCCGCCACGCGACAGGGCATCGTCGTCATGAACACCCCGGCCGGCAACACGGTGAGCACGGCCGAGCACGCCTTCGCCCTCATCCTCGCCCTGTCGCGAAACGTCGCGGCTGCCGACGCCAGCCTCCGCGGCCACCGCTGGGATCGCAACAAGTTCATGGGCGTGCAACTGGCCGGCAAGACCCTCGGGATCGTGGGCCTGGGAAGGATCGGCCAGGCCGTGGCGCAGCGGGCCCGGGCGTTCGAGATGCGGGTCGTGGGGTACGACCCGTTCCTGTCGCCCGAACGGGCGGCCGAACTGGGCATCCAACTGGTGGCGAAGGTGGCCGACATGCTGCCCGAGGTCGATTATCTCACGGTCCACACGCCGCTCACCGACGAGACCCGTCACCTGATCGGCATGGATCAGCTTGGCGTGCTGAAGAAGGGCGTGCGGCTCATCAACTGTGCCCGCGGGGGCATCTACGACGAGCGGGCCCTCGTCGCCGGCCTCGAGAGCGGGGTCATCGGCGGCGTGGCGCTGGATGTGTTCGAGAAGGAGCCCTGCACCGAAAGCCCGCTCTTCGGCATGCCTGGCGTGCTCGTGACGCCCCACCTCGGGGCGAGCACCGAGGAGGCGCAGTCGCAGGTGGCGGTCGAGGGCGTCGGCCTGCTGGTCGATTTCCTCACCACCGGCGCCGTCCGCCATGCCGTGAACGCCAGCGCGATCGATCCGGCGGCGCTGGAGGGAGTCCGCGGATTTCTCGACCTCGCCTGGCGGCTGGGCCTGCTCTTGGCCCAGCTCGACGAGGGCCCGCCGCGGTCCTGCTCGATCGCCTACCGGGGCGAGATCGCGTCGCGGAACACGCGGCTCG
>CAZONY010000126.1:0-959 GCA_964581215.1 uncultured Chitinophagaceae bacterium
CACCGGTAGCTCTCGGGATTCGGCTCGAAGGCCCAGATCCGTGCCTCGGGTGCGACGGCACGGGCGAAGGCGGGCAGCAGATCACCGAAATAGGTGCCCGCATGCACGATGTCACCTGTGCCACAATGGCGGGCGACGAGATCGATCGTCTCCGGCTCGTACACGTCCCCCGCCACGACCAGCCGGCCGGCGGGCCGCCTCAGGGCCGAGTCCGGCACGCAATAGAGTCCATGACGATTGGCGGCGATCGTGCAGCGGAGCGGAGCCACACCGGTGTCGAGCCGCCGAGACTGCTTCTCGATGCGACGTGACGCGCTCCATGCCGCGACAGTACGTGCAAGCCGGCCAGCGAAGTCGCGCATGCCTCCAAATCTCCTGTCATGGTTCATCGGTCGGATAGTCGAGCCGGGCGAAGTCCTGGGCGTAGATCGCCCGGAGAATCGTGCGGGAATGGTCGGACAACGACGCCGGTGCCGAGCCCTGCGCTGGCCGCACGGTGGCATTGCGGACCGGGAGCACCGAAGTGAGCCTCAGCCGTTCGGCGACCGTCCGGAAATCGGCAGCGAGGTTTTCGTAGCGGCCGAGGAAGTCCACGACCGGGTGGCCATCGAATCCCAGCACGAACTCCGCCTGCGGCAGAAACAACGGATGGTTGCGCAGGATGCCGGTGCCGAGGCCATCCGTGACGAACCGGTCGTACGTGCCGAAGGACTGGACGAGCGTTGCCAGCGGCATGTCACTGCCTCGGTTTCCTCCGGCCGCAAGGTAGGCCCAGGCGGAATGGACGCGACTCCACGGATTCCTGACGAAGGCGAATTTGAAGGCTCGTTCGAAGAACAGCGGGTCGGCCGCCCGGTAGACATACCAGGGAAGATGGTGCCGCCCGCCGCTCCGCTTGCCGAGGGCTTCGAGCACCGCGGTTCCCGCGACCTTCGGCACGTGGATGAAAAGACAACCCC
>CAZONY010000126.1:969-7071 GCA_964581215.1 uncultured Chitinophagaceae bacterium
CAGCCGGCGACGGATGGTGAGCCAGGAAGGTGGCATTCAGGCGGCCCGTGCGCGTCCGGACGAGGGGTTGTTGATGGCCAGTCCCAACACGCTCCGCACGGCGTCGACCGTGCGGTCGATCGCGGCGTCGCCGAGCGTGGGGTGGACGAGAAAGGCCAGGCTCGTTTCGTGGAGCAGGCGGGCGACCGGCAGCGGTGCGACGGGCCCGATCCCGGTGAAGGCTTTTTCCCGATAGATTTCGCCGCAGCTGCCGCAGCCCGCCGGCACGCCGCGGGAGTTCAGTTCCTGCAGGATGCGGTCGCGGGTCCAGCCCGGCGACAGGGCATCGGGGTCGATGAAGCCGTAAAGCCGGTAGAAGCTGTGCTCGGCATCCTCGCCGGGCAGGGGGAATCGGATCCCGGGCACGTCGGCAAGCCCGGCGACGATCCGCATCGCGTTCGCACGGCGCCGGGCCACCCACGCCGGCAGCCGTTGCAGCTGGATCCGGCCGATCGCCGCCTGCATCTCGGTCAGCCGCCAGTTCGTCCCGAACGAGTCGTGCAGAAACCGGAAGGCGCCGGTCTTCGAGCCGTCGAGTGTTGCCAGCCGATTTTTCCCATGATCCTTGTAGCTCCAGGCCCGCTCCCAGAGCGCCGCATCATTGGTGGTGACGAGGCCCCCTTCGCCACCGGTCGTCACGATCTTGTCCTGGCAGAAGGAGAAGGCGTTGATGTGGCCCATCGATCCGACCGGTCGCCCTCGGGAGGTGGCGCCGTGGGCCTGGGCACAGTCTTCGATGACGAACATGCCGCGGCGCTCGGCGAGGGCGAGAAGCGGGTCCATGTCGCAGGGCCAGCCGCCGACATGCACCGCGATGATGGCGCGGGTGTGCGGCGTCAGCACCGCTTCGACCGTCTTGGCGGTGAGGTTCTGGCTGTCGGCGTCGATGTCCGCCACGACGGGCCGGGCACCGCGGGCGACCACGGCGCTCGCCGTCGCGATGAAGGTGCGGCTCGGCACGACGACCTCATCACCGGGGCCGATGCCGAGGGCCATCAGGGCCAGTTCGAGCGCCGCCGTGCCGTTGGCCACGGCGATCGCGTGCCGGACGCCGAGGGCGGCGGCATACTCCTCCTCGAACCGGCGGCCCTCGCCGCCGGTCCAGTAGTTCACTTTCCCGGAACGCAGGACCCGCTGCACGGCCGCCACCTGCTCCTCATCGAAGACTGGCCAGGTGCCGTCGCCCACCGCCGGGGCGAATCGCTCCATCGTCGCCTCGCCTTCCATCGCGATTCCCTCGCGCGTGACCACTTTGCCGATCGTCTTCCAGACGATCCAGGCGTCCAGCGCCGGCCCGTGCCGGTCGACATACTCGACGTCGTACGTGAACCGCCGCTCCCACGGCACGGCGTTGCGGCCGCGGACCTGGGCGAGTCCCGTGATGCCCGGCCGCACGTCATGCCGTCGTCGCTGTACGTCGTCGTACCGGGGCAGATATTCCATGAGCAGTGGCCGCGGGCCCACCAGGCTCATGTCCCCGACGAGCACGTTCCAGAGCTCGGGCAGCTCGTCGAGGCTCGTCTGCCGAAGCCAGTGGCCGAAGGGGGTGAGCCGCCGCGCATCCGGCAGCAGTTCTCCGCGGGCATCGCGGGCGTCGGTCATGGAGCGAAATTTCCACATCCGAAACGGCCGGCCGTCGCGGCCGGGTCTCACCTGCGAGAACAACACGGGTGCACCGAGCCGGAGTCGCACGGCCAAGCCGACCACGAGCAGTAGCGGTGCGAGTACGGCGAGTGCCGCTCCCGCGACCAGGCAGTCGATCGCCCGCTTGCCGAATCGTCGATAGAACGTCATGAAAGATTCCCCTCGGCCGGAGTGTGTTCGGCCCAGATTTCGAGCACCAGCAACGAGTAGACGATGCCCTCCCACCGCATGTCGGGAAACGGTGCGAACGTGAGCAGGCGGTCGATGAAGCGGCCATCGAGCCAGCGGCGGACGAAGGCCGACGGTCTCCCGAGCAGGTCGATCACCATCGGCCGCAGGTCGGTGGTGAGCCAGTCGCGGAGCGGGATTTCGAAGCCTTTCTTCGCGCCGGCGACGACCTCGGCCGGAAGGCGGTCGGCGTAGGCATCGCGAAGAAGGCGTTTGGAGCGCGTGCCGCGGACGAGGTAGGAGTCGGGGAGCCCGGCGGTGAATTCGAACAGCGTGTGGTCGAGCAACGGTGAACGGGCCTCGAGCGACGCCGCCATCGATGCCATGTCCATCTTGACGAGCAGTCCGCTGGCAAGATTCACGTCCCTGTCGGTCGCCATCTGTCGCCTCAGCGGCGTCGGTGCGTCCGGGGCAACCGTCGCGAGCCACGACTCCGTCGCCGGCTGCGGTGCGCCGAGCCAGATCCGGTTCTTGAGGTCTTCCTTCAGCAGGTCTGTGGTCCAGTGGAGATACCGCTCGCCATCCCGTGTCGCCAGTCCACGCGTGAAGCGGGAGGCGAAGCCGAGTGGCGACCGTCGGCGTGCGGAGAAACGGGCGAGGATCCCGGCGGCCGACGCCATCGGCCCGGCGGGGGCGTATCGAAGCCAAGGAGCCCAGGCGGCGGCGACATGGCGGCGATACCCGCCGAATGCCTCGTCGCCGCCGTCTCCGTTGAGCACGACGGTCACGAACTGCCGTGCCGCACGCGAGATGGCGAACGAGGGGATGGCGCTCGGGTCGGCGAAGGGCTGATCGAAGTGCGTGGCGACGGTGAGCAGGTCGCTCTCGGAGACGGGATCGAGCCCAAGCACTTCGTGCCTGATCCCGAGCGTCCGGGCCGTGCGGGACGCGACCGGCGCTTCATTGAGGTGCTCATCCCGGACCGCGACGGTGAACGTTCGCAGGTCGCCGCCCATGGCCCGGGCCGCCTCGTAGGCGACGACGGTGGAATCGAGTCCGCCGGAAAGAAAGACGCCCAGCGGCACCTCGCTCTGCAGGCGGGCACGCACCGCATCGCCCACCAGCTCCCGGGTGCGAGCGAGCGCGTACTCGTACGAAGGAACCCGGTTCGGCGAGTCCTCAGACGGTGACCAATACCGTTCGCTGCGGATGCCCGAGGCGTCGACACTGCACCATGTCGCCGGTGGCAGCATCGTCACGCCGTCGTAGATCGTGCGGGGCTGCGGGACGCACCCGAGAGACAGATAGTCGTACAGCGATCGCTGGTCGAGCCGTGGCGCCCCGAGCCCCCCGGCCCGCATCAGTGGCAGCAGGGCCTTGAGCTCCGAGGCGAAGACCATGCCAGCGGGCGTGCGGGCGAGATAGAGCGGCTTCTTGCCGAGACGGTCGCGGGCCATGAAGAGCCGGCGACGTCTTCCGTCCCAGATCGCGAAGGCGAACATGCCCCGCAGATGGCGGCACATGTCCTCCCCGTGGTCTTCGTAGAGATGCACCAACGCCTCCGTGTCGGAGGCCGTGCGGATGAGATGCCCACGAGCACGGAGTGAATCGAGCAGGTCGCGGTAGTTGTAGATTTCGCCATTGAAGACGACGGCGACCGAGCGATCCTCGTTGAATACCGGCTGCTGGCCGCCGCTGCGATCGATCACGGCCAGCCGCCGCATGCCGATCGCGACGCCGGACGCGACGAACCGGCCTTCGTCGTCCGGGCCACGATGGGCGATTGCGTGGAGAGACTGCTGGAGGGCGGCGGACAAATCCCGCTCGTCATCGATGCCGCCCGCGATGCCGCACATGTCAGCACACCCCCAGACGGCGACGTGCCGGAGACAGTGGCGCCCTGCCCGGAAGACCGCGATCGGTGCGGAGCGCCACCGGCGACCGTTGCCCGGCGGCGGCGCCGACAGCGAGGACGGTGAACCAAAAGACCGGGTGTCGGCCGACGTAATGAAAGCAGGCGAAGGCGAGGACCCCCGTCATGGTGGCGAAGAGCAACGGCTTTCCGCGACCGTACGCATCCCATGTGGTCTGAAGGGGGTACCAGAAGAGCGCGACCACGCCGACGACACCTCCGATCGCCAGGGTGTCGACGATCGTGTTGTGGGCCTCGTCACCCTCGAAGGGGGCGATCTTGCCCGAAAACGCCCCGCCGCCGTTGCCAAACAGGACGGTCCACCAGGACTGCTGCCATGCAGTGAGGCCGTTGCGCAAAAGCGTCAGGCGGGTGCCACCTTGGTCGGCATCGTCCCAACGGTCACCCAGGGCACCGGGAAGAGCGGGGGAGAACGCCGCGACATAGATCACGAACGCCCCGACCGCGATGACCCCGATCCAGAGATACCGCGGCGGAAAAAGAACGGCCATCACGAACATGGCTGCGATCGTCAGCAGCGTGAGCATGAAGGCGTCGGAACGGCAGGCGAATCCCATGGCGGCGAACCCGGCCAGCAGGGGCAGGCGGTACTGCGGGAGGCGTGTATGGGCGGCCGTCGCCGCCATGCCGCAGACGCAATAGAGCGCGAGCTGGTTGGGGTTTTTCGCCCCGCCGGTAAATCGCATGCCATACCAGGCTTCCGGGCCGCCGAAGCGATACTGAAAGAGCGTGAGGGCGAGCGTGCACACCGCGAATGCCCGGGCGCACGACGCGATATCGAACCGCCGCGCCGCCATGACCCAGATCACGAGACCACTGAGCACATAGGCGAAGTAGTCGCGCCAGGCGGCCGCTGGATCGATTGTCGTGCCCCACGTGCCGAGAGCCGTGAGGATGGTGCTGGGAAGGAGGCAGACGACGAGGTAGACCAGGAATCCGCGGGAAAATCGTTCCCGGGTTGCCTGGCTCGCCGTGGAGGTGGGTTCGCGAAGAAGGGGCACGAGCAGGACGAAGGCCGCGAGGCCGATCTCACCGATGCCGATACCCCCTGCCAAACGGTAGTTGGTCTGGAGCACGAGGGCGAGGCAGGAGCCTGCGAGCCATTCGGTTGTGTGCTTATGCGACGCGGGCACGACGCTTTCCCTGCAAGGCGGCGACGCAGGCGAGGAGTTGACGCTTGGCGATCGCGGCAAAGTCCACCGCCGAGCAGCTGGGCACCTGCACTCCCGAGGTGAGCACGTCGCGCAGATCGGCCAGCGTCATGAGCCGCCCGTGTGACTCGACGAGACGATACAATTCGGAGCCCGGAGCCGAGCCCAGGAGCAGGATCGGGCGGTCCGTGGCGAGGTACTCGAAAACCTTGGCGTGGAGCACGCCGTCGGCCTCAGGATCCGACGACTCCATGAGCAGCAGGATGTCCGACCGACGCTGCATCTCCATCGAGCAGGCACGGGATACCGCCCCCCGATAGTGGACGAATGCCGACAGCCCGTGCTCGGCCGCGGACGACAGCATCGTGCCGGGAAGTCGCGAGGCGACGTCGACGGTCACATCGCGGGGCGTGAGACCGTGCGATGACACGACGTCGCCCAACAGACGCCACAACGGCGAGACATCCTGCCAGGAGTAGACGTTGCCCGTGTAGGCGAGGGTGATCCGCGATGGCGGCCGATCGGCGGCCCATCCCTGTTCTTCCGTGTCGGGTATGCCTGGGCTGTTGTAGACCAGCCGTGTGTCGGCGGCCGGAGCCACGGCCTGCAATCGGCTGCAAAATCCCTGGCTGCAGGACGTCACGAGATCGGCATGCCGCAGCGCCCAGCGTTCCAGCCGTGCTTCCAGGGACGAGAGGCCGGGCATCCCCGTCGTCGCGTGCCCGAACGTCCACATGTCGCGATAGTCCAACCATGTCGCCACGTGAGGATGTCGGGAGGCGTATGTGGCGGCGACGAGAAGATCGATGTAGGGGCTGTGGGTCCCGATGACGAGATCGGGGCGTTCACGACACACCGCGCGGTAGGCCGTCGGCCCCCAGGCGTCGTACAGGCAGGGCATCCGATACGTCATGATGCCCGAGGGTCGGCGGGACGGTCGGCGAGACGATTCGGCAGCAGGACGAGGCCCGCTTCCGCGCCTCACCCGGGCGGCCACGCGGCGGTCTTGGATGGAGGAGAGGAGCCGAATCGACGTCGGCTGGGTTCGAACGATGCGGTAGCCTTCATGCCGCCCGTGCGTTGGGTCATCGTCGCCCCTGGTGATGACGACAACGTCGTGGTCGTCGGCCAGCCAGCGGGCCCACGAGGCAGGACGCACGGACCCGA